>CAYSZC010000030.1:0-10578 GCA_964435345.1 uncultured Thermotogaceae bacterium | reverse complement strand
TTCGTGTCCTTTGTGGTGGCATGTTGGCAATCCCGCGTTTTGAAACGGCTTCTAACAGGGCTAAGGTTTGCCCGCCGTGGGTCATTGCCTTGCCTTGGCCGGTAAGGCGAGGGCGATCACGGCCTCGGCTACCCGCGCCCCCTGCACGGTGGCCACCACCTCCACATGGTAGATGCCCGCGCGGGCCCTCGCCAGCCTTGCTTCATAGATCAGTTGATCTCCGGGGCGGACTGGCCTGCGGAACTTGGCCCGGTCAACCCCCACCAGGTAGCCAATGCCGCGCGTGGACAGCGATCTGGCAATGAGGACTCCCGCAGCCTGGGCCATCCCTTCCAGGATCAGGTTCCCGGGCATCACGGGCTCCTCGGGGAAGTGCCCGACGAAGAAGGGCTCATTGATGGTCACGTTCTTCAGGACCTTGACCCAATCTTCCCCCTCCTCCAACACCCGATCGATCAGCAGCAGGGGATAGCGATTGGGGATCAACCCCTGGATGTATTCAGTTCCTTTCTCACTCATCAGCGACGCCTCGACCCCCGTTCATCCACCGCGGAGACGCAGAGGTCGCGGAGAGAAGGTTGTGGGATTGAGAACTCCGCGTCTCGGCGGTGGATTCCGATACGCTAGAACCTGTTTCAAAACAGGACAGGGAATGGCTATCCACCTCGGCCCTTCTACCACAAAGTACACCAAGGGCACGAAGGACACGAAGGAATCTTGAGTCTCGGCGCCGAGATCTGTTCGATCCCTTGAGATGCAGGGGCGACGAGGGCCGGCTGTCGTCTCGCTTCCAGGATGCGCATTTGGGATCTGAACATCCTCTGACTCGGTTCTTCTTCGTGTCCTTTGTGTCCTTTGTGGTGGAATGCTGGCAATCCCGCGTTTTGAGACGGCTTCTAGACATGGACGCTAGAACCTAAGGGTGAACCCGCCTGGGGAGAGAGCCAGCCCCTCCCTCCTGAGCGCGACTTGGTAGGCATCCCAGCCCGAGTAGAGCGCCCACAAGGTATGCGCCAGGCCCACGACCCAGTACGGGGAGAACCCGGGATGGGGCAGCATGGCTGCCATGTACCCGCCCCCGACGACCAAGGCCACACTCACCCCGAAGTGGGTGAGCGCCTTGTTGTACTCTTCGTTCAGGTACTGTCCGAGACCGGGAATGGCCAGCGACGCCAGTCCGTGAATAAGCGGGATGGGGTTGGGTTCCTGTCTCCCCCACCCCATCGCGCCGAACGCCAACAATGCCGCCAACAACACGACTGCGATCCTCACCCTATCCTCCTTCGACCTGCGCCAGCACTTCGTCCGGGATGTCGAAGTTCGCCACCACATCTTGGACGTCCTCCTGTTCGTCGAGGGCGTCCACGAGCTTGAGGAGCTTCTCGGCGTCCCTCCCCTCCACGCGCACCGTGGCCTTGGGGACGAAGGCGATCTCCGCGCGAGCGATGACGGCCCCCTGTGCCTGAAGGGCGTCCCGCACCGCAGCTACGTCGGCCGACGGCGTGTAGAACGTCAACGTGTCATCGTCGGCGGCGAAGTCGTCGGCCCCAGCCTCCGCCGCCACGAGCACGAGCGTTTCCTTGTCCATGCCCTCCGGGATCTCGCCGACCTGGACCACTCCGCGGCGCTCGAACTGCCAGGCCACGCTTCCCTCCCCGCCAAGCGAGCCCCCGTGGTCGTCGAAGATGTGGCGCACCGCGGACGCCGTGCGGTTGCGGTTATCCGTGAGTGCACGAAGGAAGACCGCCACCCCGCCCGGACCGTAGCCCTCGTAGATGACCTCGGAATACTGAACACCATCGAGATTCCCAGATCCCTTCTTGATCGCCCGCTCGATGTTGTCCTTGGGCATGTTCGCGGCCTTGGCGCGCTCGACCGCTGCCGCCAAGGTCACATTCGTCTCCGGATTGGGATCCTGGCGTGCGCAAACAATGATCTCTCGCGTGAGGCGAGAGAACAGGCTGGACCTCTTCTTGTCCTGCGCCCCTTTGCGGTACTTGATGTTCGCCCACTTGGAATGACCGGCCATCACGCCCCCTCGGTAACGCAATGATAGTGACCGGGGGGAGAGGGAACAACCCGTGCGGTTGCGCCAGGCATTATCAGGAAGGACACTTGCTGGGGATGGAGCTCGAAGGTCACGCGATCGAGAGGGCGGCTCGCCTCCTTTCCGAGGCTCAGGCGGCGTGGGCCCTCACCGGGGCCGGCGTGAGCACCGCGTCGGGGATCCCCGACTTCCGCTCTCCCGGAGGCATGTGGGAACTCGCGGATCCGGAAGAGGTCTCCTCGATCGGCGGTTTCCGCCGCAACCCGGAGGCGTTCTACTCGTTCTGGATGTGGCGGTTTCGCCACATGGAACAGGCACGTCCCAACGCGGTGCACTCCCTCCTCGCCCAACTTGAGGGGCAGGGCCGCCTGTGTGGGGTGATCACCCAGAACATTGACGGGCTGCATCGGCGAGCCGGATCGCGCACCGTGTGCGAGGTCCACGGGCACGTCCGTTCGGGGGCGTGTCTCCTCTGTCGGGGCGCGTATCCGATGGCCGAGATCGTTCATCAGGTAGAAACCTACGGGACCGCCCACTGTCCGTGCGGAGGCCTCATCAAGCCGGACGTGGTACTCTTCGGCGAGGATCTCCGGCCGGACTTCGGGCGGGCGTGGGCGGAGACCGCGCGGGCCGATCTCCTGTTCGTGCTCGGAACGTCTCTCACCGTGTGGCCCGTGGCCGGGCTCGTGCCGCGCGCGTCCGCTCTCGGGGCGACGGTGATCATCGCCAACCGGGAGCCCACGCCGTACGATGCTCAGGCCGACGTGGTCCTACGGGGCGATCTCGTGGAGACGGCCCGGCGCCTGGGCGCGGCGTTAGGAGTGAACGGGAATGCGTGAGGTCGAGGTCGGTAGGTTACTGCACAGGCACGGGAAGACCCTGGCTGTGGCCGAGTCGTGCACCGGCGGGCTCCTCGCCCAACGGATCACGGAGGTGCCCGGGGCTTCCGGGTACTTCCGCGGGGGAATCGTCGCCTACAGCAACGATGTCAAGGAGAACCTGGGGGTGCCGCGGGAGGTGCTCGCGGCGCACGGGGCAGTGTCGGCCGAGTGCGCCCGGGCGATGGCCGAGCTCGCGCGCGCCCGCTTCGATTCGGACTTCGCCCTCGCCAGCACCGGGATCGCCGGGCCGACCGGGGGCACGGCCGAGAAGCCGGTGGGCCTCGTGTACGTGGCCCTGGCCGCCCCGCCCGGCACGTGGGTCGAGGAGCACCGGTTCCACGGGTCGCGCCAGGGGAACCGCTGGTCGGCCTGCGAAGCCGCGCTCGACCTCCTCCTGCAGCACCTGAGGGAACTATGACCGATCCCCGACCGGCGCAGTCACGGTGGGCGACCCTCCGTTGGGTTGGCCTCATGATCCTCTTGGTGGGTGGGATCGCCCTGTTCGGGGCGCTCGTGTACCTCAGTGGGCCGGCGCGGGTGTTGGCAGAGATCGTACGGATTGGACCGCTCGGGTTTCTTGCCGTGGTCGCCGGCGTGGTCGGATCCGTCCTCACCTGGTCCCTCGGTTGGTACGCCCTCCTCCGCGGGGCGGGGATCGTCACGCCGTGGCGTCGCACCGTGTCTCCCATGCTCGCCGGGTTCGCCGTCGGCTACCTCACCCCCGCGATGTACCTCGGGGGCGAGCCGGTGCGGGCGTACTGGGTCGCCAAGGACCAGGGCATTCCCATGGCCCGGGTGATGGCCACCGTCGTGGTGGACAGAATCCTCGCCGGACTCTCCGTACTCGCGTTTGCCTCGATCGGGGCCGTGTTCGCGATTACCTCCCCCCAGTTCGCGCCGGTGGTCAAGCAAGCCATCGCCCTTGGGCTGGGAGGCCTGGCGCTCCTCCTCCTGGTGGGGCTCATCTCCCTGACCCGCCACGGTCGCTGGCTGTCCCGTGTGGTGGCGTGGTTCGCCCGGTTCTTGCCCGGCCGGGCGAAGCTCTTGCGGGCCGCGGAGCAGGTCGCGGAGATGGAGGCCGAGATCCACCGCGCGTTCACCCACTACCTCGGCTACACCGCCCTCGCCTTCTTCTTCCAGCTCGTCACGATCTTCCTCCACTACCTGCAGCCGCAGATCTTCTTCCACTTCACCCAACGATCCCTGTTCACGTTCCCCCAGCTCTCGCTCTACTTCACGTTGAGCGTGTTCGTGAACGCGTTCCTGTGGATCACGCCCGCGGGCTTCGGGATCACGGATGGCGGCCGCGTCGGGATCTTCACCCTCCTCGGGGTCCACCCCAGCGGGGCGGTGGCGTTCAACGTGGTGTACCGGTTCGCGGAACTCCTCGTCGTGGGGATCGGCGTCTACCTCCTCCTGCGCCGGGGCCTCCTTAGCCTGCGCCGGGGCCGCGTCGAGGTGACGGTGGATCGCGCGCCCCCTGACCGTTAGGATTCCCGCTCCGGAGGCGATCAGGATGACTCGATGGATTGTGTTCGCTCTTGTCCTCGCGTGGGGAGGGTTGGCCCTTGCCCAATCCACCCTCACCGATTTCCCCCTCGGGGTCACGTCCATGACGTGGACCGTCCGCGGCACGGGCTCGGCGCCCCCCCAGGAGCTCACGCTCAGGGTGGAGGTGAAGCCGGACGACCTGTACCGAATCGAGCTCCTCGTGGCCGCGGAGGGGACGGCGGCAGACCTCGGGACGCTGGGGTTCCTCGGGTCGGCCCTGTTCGTCCAGGCTTCGGGCGCCATGATTGACCTAAGTGCCCTCCAGGTCCTCATCCGCCGCCGCGACGCCCTCAGGGTGGGTGAGCAATATGCGCTTCCCGGCGGCACGTTCACCGTCCGGACCCGAACCGAGATCGCCGGCGTGGCGTGCTTGGTCGGGGAGTTCCGCGCGGTGGACCGGCCGAACACGGTCACGGAGATCGGGTTCGCCCTCGCCGACCCGGTGTACTTCCTCCCCCTGATGCGGGTTCGGGACGGGGACAGGGTCACGTTCGAGATGGTTCTGACCGCGTACCGCCGGCCGTGACGGCGGCCCTCATCCGCCTGGAGGGGGCGACGAAGATCTACCGGCTGGGCGAGGTGGACGTCCCTGCTTTGCGCGGCGTGGACATCACCGTCGAGCGGGGGGCATCGCTCGCCCTGATGGGGCCCTCCGGATCCGGGAAGTCCACGCTACTGCACCTCCTCGGGCTCCTCGACCGCCCCACGGCCGGGCGCGTGATGTGGGATGGGCAGGACGTGACCGGCCTCCGCCCCAACCATCTCGCCGAGCTACGCGGGAGGCACATCGGATTCGTGTTCCAAACGTTCAACCTCGTTCCGACCCTCACCGCGGTGGAGAACGTGGAGCTCCCGCTCGTGTTCATCGGAACGGCCCCCCGTCGCCGCCGCGCCCGGGCCGTGGAACTCCTGGAACGCCTCGGCCTGGCAAAACGCCTCCGCCACCGGCCCCGCCAGCTCTCCGGCGGGGAACAGCAACGGGTCTCGATCGCCCGGGCACTCGCCCCAGACCCCGAGCTGATCCTGGCCGATGAGCCCACCGGGAACCTCGACTCCACGACCGGCCGCGAGATCCTGGGAATCCTCGGGGAACTCCGCGACCAAGGTAAAACCGTGATCCTCGTGACCCACGACCCGGAGGCCGCGGCCACGGCGAAACAGACGCTTCGGCTCCGCGACGGGATGATCCAGGAGGGAGCATGATCCGCGATCTGTTTCGGGTAGCGCTACGCAACATCGGGCACCGGCGCATCCGGTCCTGGCTCACCGTGATCGGGATCCTCATCGGCACGGCGGCGGTGGTGGCCCTGATCTCGATCGGGCAGGGGCTCCAGCGCACGATCACGGACCAGGTGGAGAGGATCATGGGGTACAACACCCTCTTCATCAGCAGCTCACGGGGACCGGCGTTCGGCCAACGGATCCGGGTGGACCTCGCCGAGGTGCGGGCGATCCCCGGCGTGCGGGCCGCGGTCGGGATGCGCACGGAGACCGGGTACGTGGAAGGACCGGACGGGAAAGGGTTCCTGTCCGTGGTCGGCTATGAGCCAGCGATGGACGAGTTTGCCGGGGAACTGAACCTCACGATGACCGCTGGCGACCGGCCCGCCGGACGGGACCAAGCGATGATCGGGGCGCGCACCGCCCAGGTCCTCGGCGCACAGATTGGGACCACGGTGCGGATCGAGGACCGCCCGTTCCAGGTGGTGGGGATCCTCGCCCAGCAGGCCGCCCAGGGAGGCGGGTTCACCCCGGGCGGGGTGCCGATCAACGATGCCCTGTTCATCCCCTACGACGAGATGAAAACCCTCTTCCCGGGCCAGGAGCTTGTCCAATACGCGATCGTCAAGCTGCGCGACGGCGCCCAGACGGAGACGGTGCAGGAGGAGATCCGCGCCAGCCTCCGGAATGCCGGCGAACGGAACGCGACGGTGATCGGCTTCGAGGACCTCACCGCGCGCATCCGCACGATGCTCAGCGGCGTCCAGGCGTTCCTCGCCGGGATCGCCGGGATCTCGATCCTCGTCGGGGGGATCGGGGTGATGAACACGATGTACACCGCGGTCCTGGAGCGAACGCGGGAGATCGGGGTGATGAAGGCGGTGGGGGCCAAGGGGTACCACGTGCTCCTCTTGTTCCTGTTCGAATCCGGGTTGATGGGGCTCGGCGGCGGGCTGCTGGGGCTCCTCATCGGCCTGGGGGCAGCGTGGGCCGCGTTGGCGATCGTGGGGAGGCTATTCCAAGTCCCAAGCACGCTCTCCCCGGCCCTCACGCCCGCGCTCGTGTTCGGAGCCCTCTTGTTCTCGTTCGCCGTCGGGGCGATCTCGGGAGTGCTACCGGCTCGCCGGGCGGCCCAACTCCCGCCGGTGGAGGCCCTCCGCTACGAGTGAGCGGGCGGCGCGAGGGTCGCGACAAGGCTCCCCACAAGCCCGAGCCCGACCCCGATCGCGAGCCCGACCCCCACCAGCTCCCCCCAGACGAAGGGGAAGCTCGGGACCACGTCCTTGAGGTACGGAACCGTGCGCCCCCACTCCCAGAGTGCCCAACACACCCCGACATAGAAGCCGGCCCCGACAAGCCCGATCAGCGCCCCCAACGCGAAGAACGGGGTCCGCAGCATGGCCGCGCTCGCCCCGCAGCTTCGGAGCAGGGCGAGTTCACTCCCCCACGCGGCCGCGGCGCCGGTCACGGCGCGGTGGCCCTGCCACAGGCAGAGGGTAAGCGTTGCCACCAGCGCCACCACCGCGGCGATGCGCGATGCGGGAGGGACGCGGGCCCGAGCCGACGCCTTCACGTGGTACTCGGTCCCGGTCACCTCGGTCAGGGTCCTCAGTCGGGCCTCCACCGCGGTCCGGTCATCGCTCGACATCAGCCGAACGAGGAGTGACCGCTGCGAAACAGGTACGGGGTCCGTCTCCCCAGGAAACCGGAACGTCACCCCATCCACCCCGGGCCAGGCCACGATCTCGCTTCCCAGTCGGGCGATGGCTGTCTCCGACGGGCCGAGGGACAGCTTGGCCAGGAGGTACGCCTCGACCGGGGTCCCCGCCGCGCCGGGCCCGGTGGGGATGAGGAACAGGGCCGTCCCGCTGACGAGGACGGCCGCCACCGCGAGCGCCCACAGAACGAGCGGGCCCGGGCGCCGGACGCTTCGCTTCAGCGCATCCACAACGAGAAACGGGATGTTGCCGCTCATCCCACCACCCCGGGCCGCAAATGGACCGCATACTGGAGGAGGGTCGCCCGCTCCTTGGGCGGAAACCCGTGCCGCACGGGCAGCTCCTGATCCCGGGCCGTGGCGAGCACGGCCACCCCCGCCTCGTTGATCGCCCGCAGCATCCCCACGAACTCGTCCTGGCCCTCCATGGTCAAGTTCCGAAATGGATCATCGCACAGGAGCACCGCCGGCTCCGGGCACAGGGCAAGGGCGAGGATCAGTTTCCTCTGCCCAAGCTCGTCCAGGGACGCGGTCGGCAGCCCTTCCTCCCCCTTCAGGTGGGCAAGTTCCACCCCCCGCGCGACGTGCTCCCGGGCCTCGGAACCGCCGATCCCCATCGCGCGCAGCTTGAACTCGAGGTTCTCCTGAACCGACCGCCGATCCAACACGATGGACTCCTCGGGCATGTACCCGATCCGTCGCCGCAGCTCGCGGGCCCGCGCGGGAGACAGGCGGGCCATGTTTCGTCCGAGGACGAGGATCTGCCCGCCGGTGGGGATCCTCTCCCTCAGGATCAGCTCGAGCAGCAGGGTCTTCCCCGAGGAAGGCGGTCCGACCACGAACACGAACCCATCCCCGGGCAGGCCGAGCGACAGGTTGTCCAGGACGAGCACCCCGTCGTCGGTGGCGAACCGCAGCTCCGATACCTGGATGACTACCCGCATCGCCCGCGGAAGAACCGCTCCTTGCCCGTCAGATCCTTCTCCACGCTCGTTTCTACCAGACTTGGTATCCCCCTGGCAAACCGGAGGATCGCCTCTCCCTGGCCGTCCCCGACCTCCATGAGGACCATCCCGCCTGGGAGAAGATGCCCCGGGGCCTGAGCGAGGATGTGCCGGATCGCGAACAGGCCGTCCGGTCCCCCATCGAGGGCCCGGCGCGGCTCGTACCGCCGCACCTCGGGTTCGAGGCCCGACAGGTCAGGACGCGCGATGTAGGGCGGGTTCGCCACGATCAAGTGGAACCGCTCCGGAACCCGGGACAGCCAGTCCGACCGCCGCACCTCGACCCGGCCCTCCAGACCGTGGACGCGGACGTTCCGCAAGGCGCAGGCGAGGGCCCGCGGACTTACATCCACCGCCACCACCCGTGCCTCCGGTCGGGCCCGGGCCAGGGCCACGGCGAGCGCCCCCGTTCCCGTTCCCAGGTCCAGAACCATGGGATTGGGCGGGAGAGAACCGAGGACGGCGATCGCTCGCTCGGCGAGCTCCTCCGTTTCCGGGCGCGGGATGAACACCCCCGGTCGGACCGTAACATCGAAATCGAGGAACCCCGTCTCCCCTTCGAGCAACGGGAGGGGAACGCGCCGCGCACGGGCCGCGATGAGCATCCGGTACCGGCGTCCGATGCCGGGCGCCACAGAGTCGGCCACGAGCACAGTGGACGTAGAACCCGCAGCGAATGCGAGCAACCGTCGCGCGTCGCGCGTTGGGGACGGCACCCCGGCCGCGGCGAGCGCCCAGGAGCCGCCGGCAACCGCATCCCGCACCCCTACGCTAGTGGCCACCCTACCCTTCCCTCGTACAATAGGACAAAGCAAACGCATTGTAGCGAAAAAAAGGGGGCGATGTGATGCACATTACACTCAAGGGCATGGCCCTGGTGGCGTTGGGCTTGACGATGGCCGGATGCGCGCTCCTCGGAGGCGGGGAACAAGCCCCGGTGGACTTCTGGCAACCGGTCCTGTCCCCGGATCGCAGCACCCTCGCCTACATCGCCAGGGGGGAGAAGAGCTACGACCTGTTCGTCCTCGATCTTGCGACGAGCCAGGAGCGGCTCGTCCTCGACCTCGAACGGGACATCGTGTACCCAAGCTGGTCCCCGGACGGGGCGCGGATTTCCTTCATGTACGTCCAAGACACGGACAACTGGGACATCTTCACCGTGGAGGTGGCCACCGGGACCGTGTTCCGGGTCACGAGCGATCCCGCGGCGGACGCGAACCCGACCTGGACCGCGCCCGGCCAAATCCTGTTCAACTCGAACCGCGGCGGCAAGTGGGGCGCGTACACCATCAACCCGGATGGGACTGGGCTCAAGAAGGTCTCGTTCGACCGCCCGCCGAGGGAGTAGCAGCGCCGTGGACGCCTCGGCCGTGATCTTGGCGGCGGGCCGTGGCGCACGGTTCGGCGGGGAGAGAACCAAGGTGTGGGCTCTCCTCGCCGGACGGCCCCTTCTCTGGCACGTACTTCACGCGTTCGTGCAGTGCGGAGCGGTAGACGAGATCGTCGTCGTAACCAGGCCCGGCGAGGAGGGCGATGTGGCGGCCCTGGCGCGGGAGTTTTCGTCGCCAGCCGTTGTGGTCGTCGGAGGGGAGCGGAGACAGGACTCGGCCTTGGTGGGGATCGAGGCCGCCTGCGGGGAGTACGCGCTCGTCCACGACGGGGCCCGGCCGCTCGTCTCCCCGGTCCTCATCCACCGTGTGCTCGACGCGGCCCGTCGCCACGGGGCGGTCGTGCCCGTCGTCCCCATTACGGACACGGTGCGTTACGCCGGCGAGGTTTTTCTGAAACGCGACGCCGTGGACCGAGAAGGCTTAGTCCAAATCCAGACCCCGCAAGGGTTCCGGCGAGACGTGCTCCTCAAGGCCTACGCCGAAGCAACGGCGCCTGGTGTGGCACTCCCCGACGACGCTGCGGCGGTGTTGGCCTTGGACCATCCCGTTGCCACCGTCCCCGGCGATCCGGCGAACCTCAAGATCACCCTCCCCGAGGATCTCATCCTGGCCGAGCGGATCCTCGCCGGCGCCGCCTAGCCCGTGTGCGAATAGCCCGCTGATCCTTCGGCTACGCGGAGAAGATCGGATCCCCGCGGTCCGACGAGGCGCCTGGGGCTGGACATCGTCGGACCATCATAACAGCGAACGATAGTGCTGAACAGCA
>CAYSZC010000029.1:2882-10785 GCA_964435345.1 uncultured Thermotogaceae bacterium | reverse complement strand
GGAAGCGATATGAACGCGATCGAGATCCGCCCGGGCATCTTCTGGGTCGGTGTGAACGACCGTATCACCGACCTGTTCGAGGGACAGTGGCCCCTTCCCCACGGGGTGAGCTACAATAGCTACCTCGTGGTGGGGAAGAAGGTAGCGCTGGTGGACGGGGTCAAGGCCACGTTCGCCGAGAAGCTTCTCCAGAACATCGCCCAGATCGTCCCGCCGGAGAAGATCGATTACCTGATCGTGAACCACATGGAACCCGACCACTCCGGGACATTGCCGCTGCTGCGGCGGGTTGCCCCGCGGGCCGAGATCCTCGCTACCCCCGTTGTCCGTCGTCCGTTGACCGTCGGCCGTCGGCGGACAACGGCCCACGGACCGAGGACCTCGGCCGGCGCGTGGCGGAGCGGGTGAAGGGGTAGCCGTGGCCAAGCGTCTCTCGGTGGTGGACGTCGAGCGGTGCGTGGACTGCCTGTTGTGCGCGCTGGCCTGCGCCCGCCGGTTCGGGGAAGGGGGCCTCGCCCGGTCGGCGATCGCCGTTCGCTCCGCGGGCGGGATGGAGCGGGGGTTCGTGGTCGTGGTGTGCCGGGCGTGCGCCGATCCGCCGTGCCTCCACGCCTGCCCGGTGGGGGCGATCGAAACGGCCCCCGTGGGAGTCAAGGTCCGCGTCGAGCGGTGCATCGGGTGCGAGGCGTGCGTGGCGGCGTGCGCCATCGGCGCTGTGCAGTGGGACGAGGAGGGCGGGAAACCGGTGATCTGCGTCCACTGCGGGCTGTGCGCCCGGTTCTGTCCGTATGGGGTCCTCGCCCTGGAGGAGGTGGACGGTGGATAGGCGCCTCCCTCGCATCCTGAGGGTTGACCTCACCAAGAAGCGGTCGTGGGTCGAGGAGCGGCCGGACCTGTTCCGGGACCGCCTCGGAGGGACGGGGGCGGGGATCGAACTCCTCCACGAGCTGTGCCCGACGGGCGCGGACCCGCTGGGGCCGGAGAACCCGGTGATCCTCGCGGTGGGGCCGCTGTCGACCCTCTACCCGCTCGCCTCGAAGACGGTGGCCCTGTTCAAGTCCCCCCACACGGGGAACCTCGGCGAGTCCCACTGTGGGGGCCGGACCGCGTTCGCCCTGCGCCTCGCCGGCTACGGGGCGCTCGTGATCGAGGGCCGGAGCGATGTGCCGCTGTACCTGGCGGTCCACGGCGGGAAGGTCCAGTTCCGGGATGTGCGCACCCTGTGGGGGATGGCGTCCTCGGTCACGGTGGGGCGGGTCCTGCGCGACGCAGAACCCGGATCGGGCTACCGCACGATCCTCCGTATCGGCCGGGCCGGGGAGCGGGGAGTCACCTACGCTGCCGTCATCGCCGAGACGTACCGCCACTTCGGCCGGCTGGGGTTGGGAGCGGTCCTGGGGAGCAAGAACCTCAAGGCGATCGTTCTGTCGGGGAAGGGGGCGATCCCCGTCGCCGAGGTGGGGCGTTACCAGAGCCTGTACCGGAAGCTCCACGAGCGGGCGGTCCGGTCGGATCTCATGAAGAAATACCACGACCTGGGGACGGCCCAGAACGTAGCCCCGCTCAACGAGATGGGCGCTCTCCCGGTCAGGAACCTCCAGGCGACGCGCTACCCAGGGGAGCCGGCGTTCTCCGGGGAGAAGCTCGCCGCGGGGTACTTGGGCCGGCGGCTCGCCTGCGCGGGGTGCCCGGTGGCGTGCATCCACCTCGCCGCCCTGCGCGAGCCCCATCCGGAGGAGCCGTACTTCTACAAGACGGCGTTCGTCCCCTACGACCACGAGCCCCTGTACGCCCTGGGCGCGATGCTCGAGGTGGCGGACGCGCCGGGGGTCCTGAGGCTCATCGACGCGGTAGGGCACGTTGGGTTGGACGCGATGACCGCCGGGGTGGTCCTCGCCTGGGCCACGGAGGCGTTCGAGAAGGGACTGATCGCGGAGACGGACACGGGCGGCCTCCGGCCGCGGTGGGGCGATGTCGCGGTGTACGGGGAGATGATCCGCCGGATCGCGCACCGGAAGACGGAGTTCTACCGCGTTCTCGGGGAAGGGGTCCGGGCCGCGGCGGAGAGGTACGGGGGCGAGGCGTTCGCCCTCCACTTCGGCGGAAACGAGATGCCCGGCTACCACACGGGACCGGGCGCCCTCCTCACCTACCTCTCCGGGGCTCGCCACTCGCACCTCGACTCGGCCGGGTACGCCCTCGATCAGGACGCGCTCCGCCAGGGAACGGAGATCGCCCCGGAGGACCTCGGCCGCCAGCTCCTCGCCGAGGAGGCGCGGCGGCAGGTGTTGTCGTCGCTCGTGGTGTGTTTCTTCGCCCGCGGGTTGTACGATCCGACGACGGTTCGGGAGTGCCTCGGCGCCCTGGGGATGGAGCGGGACGGGGCGGCCCTCGTTCGGCTCGGAGAAGAGGTGCTGCAACGCAAGCACGCGTTCAAGGTCCGGGAGGGGTTCGACCTCTCGACGATCTCCGTCCCCGCGCGGGCCGTGACCACCCCGGCCCCGGGCGGGGCGGTGGACGAGGCGTACCTGCGCCGGGCCCTGGCGGAGATGAAACGGTGGTTGGAGGGGGGACATGCGCTGGAAAGACAGGCTTAGGAGGGAGTTCTTCGAGGCCGACCGGGAGTTCGTGGACGAGGTCCTGCCGGTGGGGTCGGTGGACCGGGCCGCGTTCGGGTTGCTCGCCGACGCCACGCGGTACCTGCTCGTGCAGGAGGAGGGCGAGGTCCACCTCCGGGCGGAGATCGCCGCCCCGGCGGAGGTGCTGGCCTCGCTCGCGCGGGCGGGGACAGCGGTCAAGCCGGCCGATGCCCAGGCGGCGGTGGCCCGGTTCGCTGCCCTGTGGGAGGCCAAGGCCCGCCACCGTGGGACGTGGGAGGGGGCGGTGCGCCAGGCTCGCCAGGACGAGGAGCTTGAGTCGGGGCCTCGTCCCGCGCCTGAGGCGCCGCGGAGGTGCCTCTGGAGACGGCTGTTCGGCCGTCGTTCCTCGGGATGTTCCGAGTAGAGTTGCGCGGGTCGCCGAAGTTTCCGTATGATCCTGGACGAAGGAGGACACCATGAAAGGGGATGCGAAGATCATCGCTGCGCTCAACGAGCGGCTGGCCGAAGAGCTCGGGGCCACGGTTCAGTACATGCTCCACGCCGAGATGTGCGCCGACTGGGGGTACGGGAAGCTCCATGAGGCCCTCGAGAAGCGGGGCATCACGGAGATGCGACACTGGGAGAAGCTCGTGGGGCGGATCCTGTTCTTGGAGGGGACGCCGATCGTGGCCAAGCTCGGTCCGGTCCAGATTGGCGCCGACGTTCCCAAGATCCACCGCCACGACCTGCACGCGGAGCACGGCGCGGTGAAGGCGTACAACGAGACGATCCAGCTCGCCGCGCAGGTAGGCGATAACGCGACGAAGGTTCTCCTGGAGGGGATCCTGAAGGACGAGGAGGACCACGTTGATTGGATCGAGACCCAGGTTGGGCTGATCGAGCAGCTGGGCCTCCAGAACTACCTCAGCGAGCAAGCTGGATAGCACAGGCGCCCCCTGCGGGGCGACATTCAACAAAAACGCCGGGTACCTGCCCGGCATAAAGAGAAGTACGACAACCTCCCCCCTTTGTCAAGGGGGGGGCAAGACGCTGTGGGGCGGCTGTGGGGAGGAGGGACCATGATCCACGTGGGAGAGACGGCGCCGGAGTTCGTCCTGGCGGACACGGAGCGGGAGCCGGTGAGGCTCTCCGACTTTCGGGGTAAGAACGTGGTTCTCGCTTTCTTCCCTGGTGCGTTCACCAAGGTGTGCCAGAAGGAGATGTGTGCGCTCCGCGACATGCTGGCCAATCTAGAGGGCCTCGACGCCCAAGTCCTGGGGATTAGCGTGGATAGTCCGTTCGCCAACGCCGCGTTCGCCGCGGCCAACCGTCTGGGCTTCCCTCTCCTCTCGGACCACACCCGCGACGTCTCCCGCCGCTACGGTGGGCTGCACGAGAATTTCGCCGGTCTTGACGGGTACTCCGTCTCCAAGCGGGCGGTGTTTATGGTGGACAAGATGGGCGTCGTTCGGTATGCGTGGGCATCCGACGACCCGGGCCGCGAGCCTCCGTACGCTGAGGTGGAGGCGGCCTTGAACACGGTGTAGACATGGACATAGCGGTTCGGATCGCTGGGGCCGCGGGCCAAGGGGTGCAATCTCTGGGGGAGATCCTCGCCCGTGCTGTGTTCCGATCCGGGCTGTACCTTCACGGTGAACTGTCGTTCCATTCTCGGATTCGCGGTGGGGAGAATGCGTTTACTCTGCGTATCGGGACGTCCCCGGTGTTGGCCACGAAGGCGGACGTCGATCTTCTCCTGGCCCTCAACGGAGAGATGCTCGCCCTGTACCGGCCCTGGGTGAGAGACGGAGGGCGGGTGATCGCGGACGAGAAGACGGGAGACCCTTCCGACGGGGCGGTACGGGTACCCGCCATGGATCTCGCTCGGGACGAGTTGAAGCTCCCCATCGCGGCCGGGGTCATCCTCCTCGGGACGGCAGCGCGCCTCCTCGGCCTGGACCGGGAGCGGGTGGCCCACGCGATCCGCGAGGTATTCGGGGGCAAAGCCGAACCCAACTTGCGGGCCTTGGAACTTGGCTGTGACTACGCGCCCGATGGTCAGTGGAAGCTACCATCTCCCCGGTTCCGGCACGGAGAAGCGATGCTTCTCACCGGGGGGCAGGCTGTGGGGGCGGGGGCGATCGCCGCGGGATGCCGCTTTCTCGCGGCCTACCCGATGACGCCGGGAACGCCGGTGATGGAGTACCTCGCTGCTCACGGAGAGCGCCACGGCATCCTCGTCGAACAGGCTGAGGACGAGATCGCCGCGATCAACATGGCCCTCGGTGCCTCCTACGCCGGTGCGCGGTCCATGGTCACCACCTCGGGAGGCGGGTTCGCTCTGATGGTGGAGGGGCTGTCGCTCGCTGGAATGATCGAGACCCCGGTCGTGATCCATCTCGGCCAGCGGCCGGGTCCGGCTACGGGCCTTCCTACACGCACCGGGCAGGAAGACCTCCTGTTCGCTCTTCATGCCGGTCACGGGGAGTTCCCCCGCTACATCGTCGCCCCGGCCACGGCGGAGGACGCGTTTTACCTCACGATGAAGGCGTTCGAGGTGTCGGAGAAGTACCAGGTTCCGGCGATCGTCCTTACGGACCAGTTCCTCGTGGACTCGTATGTCGTCGTCCCCGCCCTCGACCTAGGCTGGGTGCCTGTGCAGGACCACCTCCTTCCCGTTGAGGACCTCACGCGGATGGAGAACTACAACCGATTCGCCGTCACCCCCTCGGGCGTCTCTCCCCGGGCGATCCCTGGCGTGTCCGAAAAGCTCGTCCTCGTGGATTCCGATGAGCACGACGCCTACGGGCGAATCACAGAGGACCTCGCGGTGCGAAAGACGATGGTGGAGAAGCGCTTGCGCAAGGGAGACGGGTTGCGGGGAGAAGCTGCCCCGCCCGAGACCTACCCGACGGGTTCGCTCCGCGGGAAACGGGTCCTCCTGGGGTGGGGTTCTACGTACGGTGCGATCCGGGAAGCTGTGGACGAGTTGGGCGACGGGTATGCCCACGTCCACCTCCGCGAGCTGTGGCCGCTACGGACAGAGGAACTACGGCGCGTGTGGAGCGAGGCCGAGGAGGTGATCCTCGTGGAGGGAACGGCCACAGGGCAACTGGGGACGCTCATCGCTGGGGAGACGGGCCTGCGGCCGCACCGGTTCGTTTCTCGCTACGACGGCCGCCCGTTCACGGCCGCGGGTATCGTGGAAGAGGCGACACGATGAACCGCGAGGCCTACCTTGCCGACGTGGATCTCGCGTGGTGCCCAGGGTGCGGGAACTTCGCGATCCGGAAGTCCCTCGCTCAGGCCTTGGCCCAGCTCGATCGCCCGCCCCACAAGGTCGTTCTTGTGACCGGGATCGGCCAGGCGGCGAAGATCGCGCACTACGTGGAACTCAACGGGTTCAACGGCCTCCACGGTCGCACCGTGGCCGCGGCGGCGGCGATCCGGATGGCGCGGACTGACCTCACCGTGATTGCCGAGTCCGGGGACGGCGACCTGTACGGGGAGGGAGGGAATCACCTCATCCACAACATCCGCCGCAACGTGGGGATCACGGTAATCGCCCACGACAACCGAGTGTACGGACTGACCAAAGGGCAGGCGTCCCCGACCGCCGACGCGGGCTACGTCACCCGAGCCCAACCGGCGGGGGCGTTGTCCGCGCCGCTCCACCCGCTGGCGCTGGCGGTGGCGCTCGACGCCGGGCTTGTCGCCCAGGCCTTCTCCGGGGAGCCCGACCGGACCGCGGAGATCCTGGCCGCGGCGATCGAGCACAAAGGGTTCTCGCTCGTGAACGTGGTCCACCCCTGTCCAACCTGGAACCGGGTCAACACCTTCTCCTGGTACAAGGAGCGGGCGTATCGTCTGGATGAAGACCACGATCCCACCGACCGCATGGCGGCCCTGCGGGTGGCGCTCGAGGGTGGGGAGCGGATTCCCACCGGGATCCTGTACCGAAACGATCGGCCGACGTTCGAGGGGCAGCATCCGGTTCTGACGGGACTCTCTCTGGCCCTCCGTCCTCTGCCGACATCTACCGATCTCGCTCCGCTTCTCGCCGAGTTTTCCTGGCAGCCCGTGCGCGAATAGCCCGCTGAGCCTTCGGCCACGCGGAGAAGATCGGATCCCCGCGGTTGGATACAGACTCACCGCTGAGACGCGAAGATCGCAGAGGAGTCTTGGAGTGAACACCCATTCGGTTTGGGGTTTGGATTCAATTGATGCCGTGTCCTCTGCGTCTCGGCAGCGAACGAACCCCATGAACTTCGCCTTGCGAGAGAGCGGGAATCCGTGAGCCGAAGGCCTGCGTACCCGAGCGCCTACGCGGACGATCCTCCCGGTTCGAGATCGAGGGATTGGAAAGCGTGTTGGCAAGGGGGACCAGAGGTGTAGTTCACGCGTCGGGCGTGGAGGTCCATCACCACGGACAGGGCCGTTGCGTAGTTCGCCTGCGGAGGGAACACCGGACTCGGATGCCGGCACACGGAGTCCGGGCGCCCGAGGTGGTCCCGCAGGGCATCCTGGACCTTCTCGGCGGCGAGCGGGCCACGGTCCGCGGCGTGGGTGAGGATCTCGGCCAGGCGGGCCTGGCGCAGGTGGGTCGAGCTCCGTTCCTTGGCCAGCGGTTCCCGCACCCCCAGCCGCTCCGGAGCGAGGAAGTGGTTCGCGTGGACGAGGATGCCGTCGGTCGGCGCGACCCTCGCTGCTCCGCTCGGCGCCCGTTCCAGGTCTACGACTTCCCCGTGGCCGACTTCCCCGGAGGCGCCGACGAGGAAGTTCGCCGAGCCCGGCGCTCCATCCCTCTCCACCGCGTCCACCGCTTCCCCAATCCCCCGCGCGCATAGGATGCGCCAGGTTCGCACGTGGAACGGGATCCCCTCTCCGTCCCATCGGTCGAGGTGGGACACGAGCCCGTTCACGGCGAGGCCCACCCCGGCCGAGTTGAGACCGATCTTCCCCCCCACGATCCCGGCCTCGGTGAAGGCGAGCACGGTGAGGTCTCCCCACCGAACCCTCAGCCACAGGCCTGCGACCTCCGGGAACCAGTCCCAGTTCTCCCCGAGGAGGAGGCGCCCGTTTTCCGTGCGCTCCGGGAGCACGGCGAACGCCGTGCACGCCGTGGCGAGCCCCTGGCGCACGAACTCGCCGTAGAACAGCTCGTAGCGCGCGTTCAGGGCCGCGAGGTCGAGGATCGGGACCCCCGACCCGTCGGACAGGCCGTGGACCATCGCCGCGTAGGCGGGATCGAGGTCCTTCACTCGGTCGAGCCAAACCCCGGCCCGACACAGGATCTCGCCCCGCGCCAGGCCAACCTCGTCTCG
>CAYSZC010000029.1:0-2782 GCA_964435345.1 uncultured Thermotogaceae bacterium | reverse complement strand
TTCTCGAACTCGATCCACGCCGGCTGGCGCACGAATCCCAACCTCCCGTTGATGGCGAGCATCCCCTCGTTCGTCGTGTCGTTCCAGGTCTTGATCAGGGAATAGCCATGCTCGCGCGCGTACTGGATCGTCTTGAGCTTGAGGGCCATCGCCAGCCCGCGGCCGCGGTACTCTCGCCGCACTCCGGTCAGGCCCTGGTTGAGGCGCCCGGGCTCGTCCTTGTTCCGGTTGAGGTAGCTCTCCCCGACGTAGCGGCCCCCATCCACGGCCACGTAGTACCCGTCGAGGAGCGCCCACGGGGACTCGATCGTGTAGCGCACGAACTGGTCGAGCGGCGGCGGCGTGTACGGGGTGTGCGACGGCACGTCGGCCATCGCCGTGGTGTGGAGGTCGTACACCTTGGTCAGCCACTGCGGGTCGCGTTCCCTCTCCGCGGCGAGGGGGGCGAGGACGATCCCGTCCCGCGTCACACGGTCGAGGTACTTCTGGAACGGACGGGGATCGAACGTTGTCACGTCCAAGCGCAACTCCCACGAGCGAAGGACCTCGCGGAACCCGCGCTTCGTAAGGAACGCGAGGGTGGCCGGCATCGTCTCCCGCGACGACGTCCCTACGGCGATCGCGTTGAGCTTGCCGAGGTCGGCGAGGATCCGCTGGTAGAGGGCCTCCCCAATCCCGTGTCGTTGGTGGTGCGGGTGGACGGCGATCCACATCCAGAGCCGCTGAGGGTGGAATCGGCTCGGCATGTGGTCGTACACCCCGTACCCCACGATCTGTCCCCCGACCTCGGCGACGTACCGCTTGAGGACGTACCGCGTGCGGTCGAAGTTCTCGTCCTCGTACCGGGTCTCGTCGGCGTTTCCCGGGTAGTCGGGGTAGACCGCGGTGTCAATCGCGGCCAGGGCCGCATAGTCATCGTTCCCGAGCTTAAACTCGCGAAGGTGCGCGTTCGGCATGCGTTCTCCTTGTCTCGAGGGGGCAGGCCAACAGGAACCCCTCCGGCGACACCACCTGTCGCCGAAAACGGGGACCGCCCGCCGCGGTGGGATTCCCAAGGCGAGCGTTTCGCCCCCCGACCGGCGCAGGTCGCTACTTCTTGTCGTCGAGTTCGATCGCCGGTGCGAACACGAACAGGGCCCGCGTGGACTTGGTGAGCGGGGTCGTGGAGTGCGGGGTGCCCGGTGCGATGTGGAGGGTGTCATGTGGGCCGAGGATCTTGTCCTCCGTTTCGAACTGAACGTGGACCTTCCCCGCGAGCACCGTTGCCCACACGTGGCTCTTCTCGTGCACGAGCATTGGGGTGGCGACCTTCTTGGCATCGTGGGCCCACTGATCGAACACCTGCAGCTCGCCATCCGGGCGTCGGTAGATCTCTCGCCCTTCCCAGCTTCCCACAATCCGCGTTTGGCCCTCGCGGCCCTTGGCGACCATCTCTGCGGCCTTCTTGTGCGCGGTCTTGATCGCCTTGTCTGCCGCGGTCACGGCCTGGTCGTAGTCGTTGCGGGTGATCTTCCCCGTCTCCACGAGCTTCTCCACGATCAGCTCTTCCAGCGTGGGCATGGACAGAGCAGCGCGGAGGGCGGAGTTCCCGATCTCCTTGACCGTGATGCCGATGGTCTTCTTCCGGGCCTTGAGGGCCTTGTGGACGTCGTCGTCAAGAACCAGATGTTGGATCTTCACCGTTGCCTCCTTACATCGCCAAGCGATGTCGTTAAGGACTATAGCGCAGGGAAGCCTGCTTGACAACTCCTGCCGCCAGCGGTTCACGCGGGCCGTGCGTGGACAGCCCGGTACACAGTGCGGCGAGGGAGACCCAATCTGGCCGCCGTCTCCTGGAGGGCCTCCTTGGGGGACAGGCCCGCGGCGAGAAGCTCGCGGTACACGGCCTCGGCCGACCCCTCCGCGGCCGGTCGTGGCGTGAGCCCCGGGCTGAGGAGGACCACGATCTCTCCCCGAACCTCCTCTCGCCGGGCGAACTCTCGGTGGACCTCTTCGGCCGTCCCCCGCACGAACTCCTCGTGGACCTTCGTCAGCTCGCGGGCCACGACTACGGATCGGGCGCCGTACAGCTCGGCCAGTTGCCCGAGCGTGGCGCAGAGCCTGTGGGGCGATTCGTAGAAGACGACCGTGCAGTCCACGGTGCGCAGCGATTCGAGGGCCCTCCGGCGGGGACCGGGTTGGCGGGGCAGATGGCCCAGGAACAGGAACCGGTCGGTCGGAAGACCGGACGCCACGAGCGCGGCGAGCAGGGCGCTGGGCCCGGGCACGGGCACGACCTCGATCCCCTCCGCCACGCACGCCCGCACCAGGGGGTAGCCGGGGTCGGAGATGAGAGGGGTCCCGGCATCCGTGACGAGGGCCACCGTCTTCCCCTCCCGCAACAGCGCGAGCACGCCCTCGGTTCGTTCCGCCTCCGCGCCCTGGTACAGGCTCGAGGCGAACGGGGTGTGGATCCCGTAGTGGGAGAGAAGTTTCCGCGTCCGGCGCGTGTCCTCCCCCACGATCGCGTCCGCTTCCTGGAGCGCCCGCAGCGCCCGCAAGGTGACGTCCTCCAGGTTCCCGATCGGCGTCGAGCACACGTAGAGAATCCCGGCCACGGTTAGGATTATCCCCAATATCGCACCAAGCCATCGTTCACCGCCGAGATCGGCGAGCTCACAGAGGAAGGCAGGATCTGGGATTGCGGCTTGAAACCCAGATCCGCTTCTCGAACCAGTTTCAAAATGACGTGAGGCGCGCCCGGTCCCAGCGCCTTGGCGCAACGACGTGGAGGTCCAAGGGC
>CAYSZC010000028.1:7921-11015 GCA_964435345.1 uncultured Thermotogaceae bacterium | reverse complement strand
CGCGTCTCTGCGGTGAGTCGGTATCCAACCGCGGGGATCCGATCTTCTCCGCGTGGCCGAAGGCTCAGCGGGCTACTGGCACACAGGCTGATAGCCGGAGAGGGGGCCGCAACGCCTGCTCAGCTCGGGGCTACAGACTGGGGCCCGAACGCGGCCGGGAGGAGTTCTGAGAGAGAGGCCGCATTCCATGTTCGCCCTCCTCCATCGGCCATGATCACACGAAGGTCCGGGGCGAACTCGTACAGGGCCTGCCGGCATGCCCCGCACGGGGCACACGGGGCCTCCCCGCAGGCCACGGCGATCGCCAGAAACTCCCGCACCCCCTCCGCGACCGCCCGGAACAGCGCCACGCGCTCGGCGCACATCGTGAGCCCGTAGGACGCGTTCTCGACGTTGCACCCGGTGAACACTCGACCGCCCTTGGAGAGGAGCGCCGCCCCCACCGCGAATCCGGAGTACGGGGCGTACGCCCGCCCCCGCGCCTCCACCGCCGCCGCCACAAGCCGCGTATCGTCCATCAGAACCGGATCGCCACCCCTGCCGACGCTGAGTACCCCGCGACGTGAATCCCCCACGCCCCGGACGCTTGGGTCACCGGGATGAACACCCCTCCCCGAACGAACAGGCGGAGGAACGGGAGCCCAAGCTCCACCGTCGCGGTCAGGGTCCCGCCGGCCGCGGACCAGGCGATCCCCTCCTGAGGGATCGCGGCGAGGATCGGGACCAGCACAGGGTCGGTCGTCGTCACGATTGGAGTGATTCCGCCCCCGAACAGCGCTCCCCCGGCCCCGAGGCTTAGCGCGAGGAGGCCCAAGTCCAATCCGACCTGCCAGGACATGCCGACCCGATAGGCCAGGAGCGCGAAGTCCACGGACAGCGGCGGGTCGGCGAGGCTCACCCCGCCCGCCGGCCACAGCCCCAGCCCCTCCAGGATCCCGTCGGTAAGGACCGCCCCCTCGAGTTCGAGCGACCCGATCGGAAGCGGGACGGCGACAAGTCCTCCCAGGAGGGGAAGGGGCACGGAATCGGGAACGTGCCCCAGGGCCGCCTCGATCTCGGCCAGCGTTGCGGGTGGGGTGCCGATGTCCGCTGCCACGTCTAGGAGATGGCCTTTCGTCCCGGCCACGTCGAGCAGTCCGGCCCAGATCCCGAGCCCGATCGCCACCCCCAACGCCAATACCCGCACTACGCGCCTCCCCTCCGCTCCGCATCGCGCTTGCGCAGCTCGGCACGCTTGATCTTGCCGCTCGTCGTCTTGGGAAGCTCGGCCACGAACTCGATCTCGCGCGGGTACTTGTACGGCGCGGTGACCCGCTTCACGTGATCCTGGAGCTCCTCCTCCAGGACCGCCGACGGCTGATAGCCCTTGGCGAGGATGACAAACGCCTTCACGATCTGGCCCCGCACCGGATGGGACGCCCCGATCACGGCCGCCTCCACCACCGCGGGGTGGGAGACGAGGGCGTCCTCGACCTCGAACGGGCCGATCCGGTAGCCGGAGGCCTTGATCACGTCGTCGGCCCGGCCCTCGAAGAAGAGGTACCCTTCCTCGTCCACCCGCACGAGGTCGCCGGTGCGGTACCACTTCCCGGACAGGACCTGAGCGGTGAGCTCGGGATCGTTCCAGTAGCCATCGAAGATCCCCGGGTTCCCCACCGGCACCGCGATCTCTCCGATCTCGCCCGGTTTGACCGGGACCCCGTTCTCGTCAACCGGGGTCGCGCCGGGACCGGGCGTGGGAAGGCCCATCGAGGCCGGCTTCACCGGCAGACCCGGCGGGTTGCACACCAGGCACACCGACTCCGTCTGGCCGTACCCGTCCCGGATCGCGACCCCGAACGCCTCCTGAAACACCGCGATCGCTTCCGCGTTCAGCGGCTCCCCGGCCGAGAGTGCGTCCTTCAAGGACACCTTGCGCCGGGCAAGGTCCGGAACCTGGATCATGATCCGGTACTCGGTGGGGGTGGCGCCGAGCTTGGTGACGGGGTAGCGGGAGAGGAGGTCGAGATAGCGTTCGGCGTCGAACCGGCCGTGGTACATGAGCTGGGTGCACCCGATGGTGAGCCCGACCCCCATCGGCGCCCAGTACCACTTCGCCCACCCCGGGGCAGTGGTGGCCCAGATCACGTCGTCAGGGTCCGCCCCCCAGAAGTAGCGGGCCGTGACCCGGGAGTGCCCGTACAGCCAGCGGTGGCGGTGCAGCACCGGCTTGGGGTTTCCCGTGGTGCCGGAGGTGAAGTTGATCGTGAGCGGATCCTGAGCCGTGAGGGGAACCGGGGCCATCGGCCGGGCGTTTCGCAGCGCCTTCTCGAACGAGAGCCACCCGGTGCGCTCTCCGCCGATGAGGATGAAGTGCTCCAGCGGACACTTCCCCCGCACCTCCTCGACCTCGCCGATCGTCGAGGCGTGGGCGATCACCGTCCGCGCCCCGGCGGTCTCGGCCCGGTACACGATGTCCTTCGCCCGCAGCATGTCCGTACCCGGCACGGCCACGGCGCCAGCTTTGAACGTGCCGATCTGGGCGACGAACGCCTCGGGGACCCGCGGGAAGATGTGGATCACAGGGTCGCCCTTCTTCACCCCGAGGCCCGCCAGCACCGCGGCGAACCGGCTGGACTGCTCGGAAAGCTCTCGCCAGGTGAGGGTCCGCCGCTCCCCCGCCTCCGACTCCCACAACACACAGGCCCGGTCAGGCCGGGCTCGGGCGTGTCCGTCCACCGCAGCGGCGATCGTGTATCCCGCAGGGACGTCCCAGCGGAACTCGCGTCGCTCGCGCTCGTATTGCTCGCGTGTGAAAACCATGCTCACCCCTTTGCCGAAGATCGGCTCGTTGGCTAGTATTGTAGCATGGACAGGGGTGGGAACCCAACCGATTTTCGCGCGTTGGTCGTCCTCTCGCCGGGGGCGTCCCGCCGCCTGATCGGGCGCGGGGTAGCTGCCTTGCCCCAGGTGCGGCGGGCGCTCGGGGAAGGCCTGGTCGTGGTCACACTGGGCACGACGAACGCCTACGTGGCCGAGGAACTCCTCGGACGGGGGATCGAAAGGGAACGGTTCTGCGCCGGGTACATCGGCGAGGCCCTGACTTGGGTTCCCC
>CAYSZC010000028.1:0-7821 GCA_964435345.1 uncultured Thermotogaceae bacterium | reverse complement strand
TGCGCGAAGTCCATCCATGGCTACGTGGCCGACCTTGCCCAAGAGGTTGGGATCGGGAAGGTGCAGAAGGCCACCGGGTTCGCGGTGGGCCTGTGCCCGCTCGTGGGCACGGTGGTGACGGAGGTCGAGGCGGTGGAGATCCTCTACGGCGTGCGGGCCGAGCACGTGGCAAGCGGCGGGATCGGCCCGGGGACCGGCGCGGTGACCCTGCTCCTCGTCGGAGACGCGGCCAAGGTCGAGCAGGCGTTCGCCGCGCTCAGCACGCTCTCTCGGGACGAGCCACCTCCGCAGGTGGGCTGACCGCACTCCATGACGCCCCCTACGCGGACCGCCCTGGAGGAGACCCATGGTTAGCGTGTCTGGAACTTACCACAGAGACGCGCCTGTCTGCCGTGCGGGCACAGGCAAGGAGTTCGCAGAGTTTGTAGCGTCGGGCTTCATGCCCGACGGCAGTGCGGTTGACCGGTTTGACGGTTGGCGGTCGGCTGGTTCGAAGGGAACCCACGCGTTCGTCGCAGACGAGCTGCGACGCTACGGAAACCTCCAATTCCAAAGCGATTCCCTCTGCGCCTCGGCGGTGAAAGAACACGCCGTGTTCGTCCGGATGGTCCTCACCGCACAGACACCAAGGCATGAGAGGGAAAAGGCGTGCGGTTCTGCGGTGCGAAAAACTAGATCTCTTTCTCCCTTTGTGTCCTTGGTGCGCTCCTTCGTGTTCTTCGTGGTGAAGAATGGTCCCGGGGTTCACGGCTCCCGTGGGATACCCCTGCGTCCTCGGCACCTCGGCGTTGAACGCGTACAGGTGGTTGAACATGCTTGAGTTCCTGGAAGGGACGATCGCCGAGGTTGGGGAGGAGTTCCTCGTCTTGGCGATGGGGGGCCTCGGCGTACGGGTCGCCGTGCCCTCCCGGACGGTGAACGATCTGCGGACGAGCGACACGGCGAAGCTCCTGACCCACCTCATCCTCCGGGAGGACGGGATCGAACTCTACGGGTTCCTGACGCGGGAAGAGCGGGAGATGTTCGTGGCCCTCCTCTCCGTGCCCCAGGTCGGCCCCAAACTGGCGTTTCGCTTGGTGTCCGCCCTTCCTCCGGCCGAGCTGTCCGCCGCGGTGCGGCGGGGGGACCTGTCCGCGCTCGACGGGGTGAAAGGGGTCGGCCGGCGCACCGCGCAGCGGGTGATGGTCGAGCTCTCGGAGAAGCTCGCGCGGTGGGCGCCCGCCGAGCTGACCCCGCAGGGGGAGAAGGCCCAGGTGGTGTTGAAGGCCCTCACCTCGAAGGTCCTCGGGTTCCCCGAGCCGGAGGCCCGCCGGGCGGTGGAGAAGCTCATCCGGGAGTCCCCCGACGCCTCGGTGGAAGAGTTGATCCGCCGAGCGCTCACCCTGCTGGGCAAGGGATAACCCCCCTGGAGCACAACCCGCAACGGCCACGTAGCGAGAAGCTTTTCACCGCAGAGGTCGCGGAGAACGCTGAAAAACCGGGTTTGTCCTGAACAGGACTGCAATTCGTTGCTCAACGCAGGTTCAAGCCGTGAACACCTTCGTGCTCGGCGATGGCTGTTGCACAGACCTGATCTCGAACGCTTCTGGTGCCGGAACTACAGACCTTCAACCGCCATCTCATAAAAACGCCTCTGCCTGGCAACGATGCCCTGGCGCACCAAGACAGGTTCGTTGATCAGGGAGTCCCGGCGGCCTATCATAGGACATCTTCTGCAGCCGAGGAGGGAAGAATGCTGAGCAAAACGGCAACAATGGTGTTCTTAGCCTGGTTGGCTGTGGCTATGGCCGCCTACGGAACCGAAGCCTGGGTGGAAGCCCGAGGGCTTTGGGCGATCGATGGGGACACCATCATGGCTGAGCTGGCCGATGGAACTAGAGAGGAAGTGCGCATTATTTCAGTGAATGCGCCCGGATTGGCTGCCTGTCTCGGTGACAGAGCCCGGACGGCGAGCGAGGCGTTGATCAAGGGCCGGACGATCTGGCTTGAGCTCGATCCTGAGAGAGGCATGGACCGCCGGTACCAAGACAGGCTGTTAGCCCACGTATTCATGGAACGAGTGCAAACCCCGTCAGCCCACTTGGGGACGCGGCTTGTCGAGCAGGGGCTGGCCAAGCTGGATGTGCGGGATCCGAGGGACACCTGGCCCGAAGACCACTTCGACATCCGCTACGCTTCCTGGATCATCGCAGCTCAGGTTGAGGCAGCCAAGAGGAAAAGCGGCTGGTGGGGAGAATGCGATCCCTATAGGGATTCAGATCTCGTGATCGCCGCTATCAAGCAGTGGACCAATGAAACGGTTTACGTCGTGAACCGAGGGGCGGAGCCCGTCAATCTTGCTGGTTGGTCCCTGAGGGACCGAGCGAACAACCAACTCATCTTCTCTGAGCGCCTCATCGGTGCGTGCCTCCTGCCCCCCGGTGGAGTCCTCCGAGTCCATTCAGGACCTTTTGACACAGCTCGAAGAGGGACGCACACTCCTTGTGGTGAAGCGGAGATCGACTGGTATTGGACCGGGCGGAGGATATGGGATAATCGTCCAGGCGATGAGGCCTGGCTGGATTGGAACAACCAACCCCGATACCACTACGTTTATCCCCCCAAGGAGTGGGACTGAACTCGATGCACCACCCCGGACGGCAGAAGACCTCGCCGCGGCGCCTATTGCACAAAGACTGCGTGAGGAACAGGCTCTGTAGCGGCCTGCAGCAGCCAGGATGAGGGCGATTGGGCTGGACATCGGCGACCGGAGGGTGGGGATCGCCGTCTCCGACGAGACGGGGACGATCGCCCAAGGCCGCGGGGTCTACACCCGTCGGAGCCTGGCCGAGGACGCGGCCCACCTGGCGCGACTGGCGCAGGACGTTGGCGCGACAGCGATCGTCGCGGGTCTGCCCCTGAACATGGACGGAACGGAGGGCGAGCAGGCGCGGAAGACCCGAGAGCTTGCCGAGACCGTGGCCTCCCAAGCGGGGCTCCCCCTCCACTACGTGGACGAGCGCCTGACCACGGCCGAAGCAGACCGGGCGATGATCGAGGGCGGTCTGTCCCGGAGAGCCCGCAAGGAGCGTTCAGATGCGCTCTCCGCCGTGCTCATCCTCCAGGCGTGGCTTGATCAGCCAGACGAGTCTTGACCGGCTTCGGCCGGGAGTTGGACAGGAAGCACCCCCGCAAGCCGGCGCCGTTGCTCCTCGTCAAGGGTGACCAGCGTGCTTCCAAAGCGGAGCGCGACAGTAGCGTAGACGGCGTCGCTTCCCCGCAGCCGATGTTGTGCCGCCACCGTTGCACTTTCCCGCGACAGTGCGAGATCGAGGGGGACCAGCACGAGGTGTGGCAGACGGATCAGGGCCGCCGCGAACTCCCGAGCCAGGGTGGCGTCTCCCCGGCCGCGACTAATGGCGGCAGCAACCTCGGGCAGGAGCAGGGTCGGTGCCACGATGGGAACGGCCTGCTCGCGGAGCTTGGCCAAGAAGCAGTGGCTGATCTCATGGCCAGGCTCATGGGGATTGAACGCGTTCAGGAAAACGCTGGCATCTACGGTGTACACCATCTAACGCCGCATCCCCGAGAGAAGCTCCGCGGCGGTCAAGGGCGAGCGCCACCCCCGGCCAATCTCCTCTCCTAACTGAACCAGCTCGCCCCATGGATCAGGGCCAACAGCGTCGGATAGCGGCGCCTCCTCCAGTGGCCCCAGTACCCCCACCCGCCGACCGCGGTAGGTGATGATGTACCGCGTCCGTTGGGTCATCAGATCGCGTACGATCTCCGAGGCCCGCTCCTTCAGCTCGCGCACGCCCACTTCCGGCATGGTCCCCTCCTCATGTAGTCCCTTGTGTGACTACATTGTGGAGAAGAGGGAGACCTGCGTCCACCCCACGGGCTCATCTCTCTGTGGTCGGGGTCCCCCTGAACATGGACGGAACGGAGGGCGAGCAGGCGCGGAAGACCCGAGAGCTTGCCGAGGCCGTGGCCTCCCAAGCGGGGCTTCCCCTTCACTACGTGGACGAGCGCCTGACCACAACGGAAGCGGACCGGGTCTTTCACGAGGGGGGACTGACCCGAAAGAAGAGGAAGGATCTTCAAGACCAGCTTGTCGCCGTGCTCATCCTCCAGGTCTGGCTCGACCGGGAGCGCGCCTAACCAGGCGCAACTACACCCCTTCCAACCCCAGATGCTTTTCAGTCGCGCCTTGGCGGATCCTTGGTGGAGCTTGACCTGCCCCAGTTTGGCCGTTGACGGTGTACGACGCGGGGGCGATGCCCCGTCTCGACCCCAGCGCGTATACTCTCCCGGCGCCAGCGGTGCTGCCGGACCGTGCCCGTGGCTCAAGGAGGAGGAACCATGGCGTACCAGGCGAGGATCAAGGAGACGATGACCAAGAAGGAGCTCATCGAGGAATACCACCGGCTCCTGGACCTGTTCAACCAGGAGGTAGCGGCCACGAAGGAGGCTCAAGGCCGGGTGAGCGAGCTCGAACGCAAGACGGACCAGGAGGCCCTGGACGCGGGGTTGGCGACCACGGTGGACTCCGTGTTCGAGGGGACGAGCCGGCTCCGGACACTGGCGGGCGCGACCCTGAACGACCTGGCGGACAAGATGGCCCAGCAGGCGGAGAAACTGGAGCGCCTGAACCGGGCCGTGGCCCTCCAGGAGGCTCGGCTCAAGGAACTCCACCAGATCGAGCACGCCGCGGACACCATGGCCAAGCTGGCCGTGGCCTACGCCGAAGAGAAGGCGCGGCTGGAGGGCGAGTTCAGCTCCCGAACCGTGGAGCTTGAGGAGACCCACGCCAGGGAGGCCGCAGACCTGGAGCGGGCGCATGCGGAACGCCGAACGCAACTGGAGAGCGAGATCGCGGAAGAACGTGCCCGCTGGGAGGGAGAGAAGGACCAGGCCGCCAGAGAGCGCGAACGCGAAGACACCGAATACCAGTACGCCAAGGAACGCGGGCGACGCCTGGAGGGGGAGGAGTACGCCGACCGCAAGGCGGCGCTGGAGAAGGAACTACGCCGTCTGAAGGAAGAGACGGAACGGGAGCTTGCGGAACGGGAGGCGGCTCTCCGGGCGCGGGAGCAGCAGTTCGAGCGCCTGGCAGCAGAAGCGGCTGCGTTCCCCGAGCGGCTGGAGCGGGCGGTGCGGGAGGCCGGGGAGAAGGCCCGCGCCCAGGCGATCAAGGAGTTGGAGCACCAGACTGCGCTCGGGCAACTGGAGCGCGAATGGGAGCGCAAATCGCTCGAACAGACGATCGCTCATCTCCAGGAGGCCAACCGGGCGCTGGAGAAAAAGCTTGCCGAGCAGGTGGCCGAGCTGCGGGAGGCCCGCAAGCAGGTGAACGTGATCGCCGAGAAGGCGGTAGAGGGAGCGTCCTTCGCCCGGGCCCTGGCCACGGGGGCGCCCCTGGCCGACCAAGGCCGACCGCCGGAGAAGTCCCGCAAGGAGTGATACCCGTACAGATGCCAGGCTACGGAAGACGGGTCTCAGCATCCCCGGCACCTCCGTAGCAGGGGCATGCGGCCCTCTGGCGGCAAAACACAAGACCTGGCCCCCTGGCAGCCCGTGTGGGAACCCCGGGGCCGCGCTCGGGTACGCGGGCCTTCGGCTCACGGATTCCCGCTCTCTCGCCAGGCGAAGTTCATGGGGTTCGTTCACCGCCGAGACGCAGAGAAAATCGTTTCTGGAATTGAATCCAAATCCCAAGCCGAATGGATGTTCGCTCCAAGACTCCTCTGCGATCTTTGCGTCTCTGCGGTGAGCCTGTATCCAACCGCGGGGATCCGATCTTCTCCGCGCCTGCCTGTCGGCAGACAGGTGGCCGAAGGCTCAGCGGGCTACTGGAACACGGGCTGCTAACCCTTGCCAATCTCGCTCAATCGTTCAACCACTCTCAATCAGGGCCTCACGGATGAACTTAGGGTATTCCTCAGGCGCCATCACTGCCAGCTCTCTCAAAGAATACCGTTTGAGCAGTTGCTCGATCGCCAGCCAGCCGACGTAATATCCAGTCCGATGATAGGGCAATTCCTCAGCGCCTTCTCGGGTCTCGAACAGTTTGGAATATACATCCTGATCCTTTCCCGCCAAACCGCGCAGAGTCATTTCGATCAATCGTTTCCTGTTCTGTTGGCACCATGCCCACTGCTCAGCGGAGTAGAAAAGATAGGCCGACTCATCCCGGCCAGGAACAATCCGCTTGGAAGCGCTGATGGCGAAACCTTCTGCAAACAGCCGCACGTCAAGCCGGGTGAAAAGAGACAGCGGATCTTCCACAAACGCCGCAGAAAGCTGCGAATGTGCCTGGAAGCCGACTGAGAACTGCATCGCATGACTCAGCTCATGGGCGCTAAGGAGTTCAGCACTGCCTGGCCCATGCTGCGTCGCAATGCACTCCACGGCCAAGAAGACTGTTGTCCGACCCACGACGGGGAAGACAAAGCCACCCGCATGGTAGATTCCAACGAAGACGATCACATCGAACTCTATCTCATCCTCGCCTACGTCAAAGGCGGTCAGGACCCTTGCGGCGATTGGAGGAAGGAGTTTCTCCATCTCCTCCGCGGTCTTCTCGATCGTTTCGCTGTCTTTTGCATATCTCGGCAAGGCATTCGGCAGGTCCTCGCGGCGGCCCCAATACGGCGGCGCGAAATAGACTCCGAAAACCTCCGGGTGTTTGGATTCATACAGCTCCTGCCAGAGTCTGAGCTGCTCCGCCTGGCTTTTACCTCGCGCTTCTTCCCAGAAATCAAGAAAAGCTTGGGAAAGATTCCTTATCCGGATCATTGCTGTTTAACCCCCCGATTCATCTTGGGCTACCTCCTTATTCGGCTTTTGCACAAACAGTTCAGCAAGGTCGGCCGTCTCTTCCAGATTCTTCTTATCGATATGCTCCCCAGAGACGCAAGGGGTCATTCTTGGTGTCAGCCACGGTACAGGTCACCAGGAGGCAAGGCTTGCATCCTGCGAATTCCAGCGGTCTTGTCTCTCCTGCGTGGAACTCGGCTTGCGCCTCTTCGGCCAGGCGGCCCAGTTCGCGCTGAGATGTGGCGAAGGTCTCACGGCGCCGGCGCGCCGATTGGAGTTCCAGCAGTGCCCAGTCGGCTGGGGCTCGCTGGTCACCTTCAGGCAGCTTGGCTGCCTCGGTGAGCGCGTGCTCCAGAAACTCGGTCGCCATGGTTTCACCTCCGCCCTATTGTACCGCTGTACCGCCTGAGTCTCTCCGCCAACGGCGCCCAGCAGTTGGCGGCCATCGCCCTCTCCCCGCAGGCCCGATTCCGAGCTTCGCTGGGGTGGCCCCCACGCGGGGGTGGAGCGGCATATGTGCTGCCTGCATCGCATACCACCCAGCCTTCGTATGCTCCGGGTGACCGCATCGTAAGCGAGGTCTATAATCCCTCTCTGAGAACGAGGAACGGTGCCTCGCGAAGCCCACCCGGGCGTTCGGTGGGGTCGGGGAACCCCAGCCCGGTTGCGGCAATCCAGATCCGCGGGAAGAGAACGCGCGTCCGGAGGCGGTATCGGCACCCAGACACGGTGGACGACATCGCCGGGCAGAGGATGGCCGGCTGAGGGGTACCGCAACGCAGCTCAAGCTCTTGTTGGCTCCCTCCATCCAGGCGGATGGCAAGCGGACGCGGTCGGGCGATAGACCGTCACGTTAAGATCTGCCCCCGCGGGACCTTACCATGGCTGACACCCAGAATAAAGATGCCCCCCGGGGCAAACAGCTTCAGAAAGAACGGCGCTCGCGCCTGGCGATGATCTTTAGATTGACCACCAGGAGAGCAACGCTCACCGCAGCAAGGATGGCCATATCGACAGCAATAT
>CAYSZC010000027.1:8103-11181 GCA_964435345.1 uncultured Thermotogaceae bacterium | reverse complement strand
CGGCGACCGTGCACAACACAGCGGAGATCCTTCTCCTCCGTCTGCCGGGGGTGAGGCTCTCCCGTCGGCGCGACCCGACCGGTCTCCTCGGCCTGCATCCCGAGGTCGCCGCGGGTTGACGGGTTCGCGGGCGGGGGCTACAACCGGGCACGGAGCGAAGGTGGCGGAACTGGCAGACGCGCTGGCCTTAGGAGCCAGTGCCGCAAGGCGTGCGGGTTCGAGTCCCGCCCTTCGCACCACCTGGCCCGGAGCGCACTTGGCCGTATAATCGAGGGGTCTAGCGGGAATAGCTCAGCTGGTAGAGCGCCACCTTGCCAAGGTGGAGGTCGCGGGATCGAATCCCGTTTCCCGCTCCAAGCAGTGCCGAGGTGGCGAAACTGGCAGACGCAGGGGACTTAAAATCCCCAGAGCGAAGGCTCGTGCGGGTTCAAATCCCGCCCTCGGCAGAAGCGGGGTGGAGCAATTAGGCAGCTCGCCGGGCTCATAACCCGGAGGTTGCTGGTTCAAGTCCAGCCCCCGCAACCAGAAGGGCGGTGGGCCGGTTCACGGTTTCCGGTTGGGTTACTGCGAACCGGGAACAGGCGAACCGGTAACCGGTTTTCGGCGGTGTAGCTCAACCGGCAAGAGCGCGCGGCCCATAACCGCGAGGTTCAGGGTTCGACTCCCTGCGCCGCCAGATAGACGGTTTGCAGGTTCAGCGGTTTGATGGTCTCATGAACCGGCGAACCGTGAACTGAGAACCGTCCAACCGAAGTTCCGGGGATGTAGCTCAGTTGGGAGAGCGCCGCGTTCGCAACGCGGAGGCCAGCGGTTCGAATCCGCTCATCTCCACCACCTTTCCCGGTTCTAGACGATCAGGTTCCCGTGCGGTAGCGAGGGAGGATCTGTTTCAGCGCGGCGAGGAGCGCCTCAAGATCCTCGTGCGTGTTGTACCCTTGGACCGAGACGCGCAGAAGGGAAGTGCCGTTCCAAGGGATCGCCGGGACCTCGATCCGGTGTTCCTGGTACAGACATCGCTGCTCCGCCGCGGGACACTCGGGAAGGAGGAACGCCGCCATCTGTAAGGGCCACGGCGACGGGCCACTCCCCTTGCTCCCCGCCCCACGAGAGGACGAGCGGCGCGAGCAGGGGTTGGCACTCCCGGCTTAGGCATACCCCAGCCGGCGGAGGACTTCGTCGGTGTGCTCGCCGAGCCGCGGTGGGGGAATTGGACTCGGGGGCCAAGCGGCAGACATCGGACATCCCACGCTCGCGTACTGCCCCACCGTCGGGTGGTCCACCTCGACGAGCAGGCGTTCCACGAGCCCAGGGTCGCCGAACAGCTCGCCCAGCGTGTTCACCGGACCGGCAGGGACGGCCGCCCCCTTCAGGGCAGTCGTCCATTCCATACGGGAGCGGGTCTGGAAGACTTCCGTCAGGGTTTCGACCAGGACCTCGCGGTTCCTCACGCGCTCGGGGTTCGTGGCGAACCGCGGATCAGAAGTGAGATCGGATCGTCCAACGGCCTGGCACAGGGCCCGGTACTGGGCGTCTGTGCCTACGGCGACCATGAGGAGCCCGTCCGCAGTCGGGAATGCCTGGTACGGGACGATGTGGGGATGGGCGGTTCCGAGGCGGGCCGGCTCGTTCCCTGTCAAGAGGTGGGCCTGGCTCACGTTGGCCAGCGCCGCGGCCGAGCACTCGATGAGCGTGGCCTCCACCGCCTGGCCTGCTCCCGTTCTCTCGCGAACGAGGAGTGCCCCCAGGGTCCCGGCGAGGGCGGCCCATGCCGTGAGCACGTCCACGATCGCCACCCCGACCTTGACCGGCTGGTCACCCTCCCCGGTGATGGCCATCAGCCCGCCCAGGGCCTGGATCAGGGCGTCGAACCCCGGCTCGTCCCGGTACGGGCCCGGCGGGAACCCGGCCACCGCCACGTACACCAAGCGGGGATTCAACTCCCGCAGTTCGGGATAGGCGAGGCCGAGTTTGCTCGCCGTCTCGGGGAGGAAGTTGTGGACGAGGACGTCGCTCGCCCGGATCAACTCCCGCAGCGTCTCCTGGTCCTTCTCCGCGCCCAGGTCGAGGGCGATCCCGAGCTTGCCGCGGTTCACGGCGAGGAAGTACGCCGACTCTCCCCCCACAAACGGCGGGCCCCACCGCCGGGTCTCGTCGCCGTTCCCCGGCCGCTCGACCTTGATCACCTCGGCCCCGAGATCGGCCATCCACATCGCGGCGAGCGGCCCGGCGAGGATTCGGGACAGGTCAAGGACGCGGACTCCGGCCAGCGGTTTCATGTCAGGGGAACAAGGGTAACTCATGGCGCCCGTCGTCCAAGGGGATCCGGATCTTCCCGTACAGGCCGTCGTACCCGGGCCGGATCGCGAGATCCCCGGCCCGAACCTTGGCGATTGCCTCTACCACGCGGGGCGACGTCACCGGCGCGAGATCCTCCAGGGGCAGGTCGAGGAGGATCGCCAACTCGCTTCCGAACCTGTCCACAAGGCGCGCGTATTCCTCCTCCACCGCCTTCGTGTCTACCCCTTGTCCCAACGCTTGGGCGAGGATCTCCTGGAGTGGAACCACGGAGCGGTACGGGATTGCCCCTGCGGGGCGGGATCCTGTGGCTCGGTCGGCGAGGTCCTCGACCCGGTGCATCACCCCGACCGTGACCGGGCGGTGGCACACCGGGCACCGTCGGCCGTGGGCTTCCGCCTCCGCCGGGGAGAGGGCCGTCGCGCAGGCCCGGTGCCCGTCGTAGTGGTACTTCCCCTCCTCGGGGAAGAACTCCACCGTGAACAGGAACCGGTTTGGATCCCGCCCGCGGAGCGCCTCGATCAGGGCCGGGTACGAGGGCTCGGGAAGGTCGAACGCGCACGCCTCGCGGCCAAGGCGGGACGGGGAGTGGGCGTCGGAGAACGACACGAGCGCGAGCTTGTCCAGGGCCGACACCCGCCAATTCATGGACGGGTCCGAGGACAGCCCGGTCTCGATCGCGAACACGTGCCTCGCCGCCTCTCCCAGAGCCTCTTCCATGGAATCGAACCCTGATCGTGAGCCGAAGATCGAGTACCAGGGGGTCCAGGCGTGGGCCGGGAT
>CAYSZC010000027.1:0-8003 GCA_964435345.1 uncultured Thermotogaceae bacterium | reverse complement strand
CGTAGGCGTACACACCGTCTCCCGCCGGGAGGAGATCACGGGACAGGTGGGCGAACCATGCTGGGTGGGTGAAGTCGCCGGTGCCGAGGAGGCCGATCCCCTTCTGCTTCGCCCACCGGGCGAGGCCGGGGAGGTCCATCTCTGGGCTCGTCGCCCGCGAGTGGCGGGAGTGGAGGTGCAGGTCGGCGATGAGCGGCATTCCTCTCTCAGCGCCCGGCCGCGGCGCAGAGGGCCTCTGCCTTGTCCGTCCTCTCCCAGGGCAGGTCGAGGTCGAGCCGTCCGAAGTGGCCATAGCAGGAGAGGGGCTCGTAGATCGGGCGCCTCAGGTCAAGGGCCTCGATGATCGCCGCGGGCCGGAAGTCAAACACCGCGCGCACCGCTCGGTCCAGGACGCTCGGGGGGACCTTGGTCCCGTGGGCATCTACGTTCAGGGCGAGGGGATGGGCCTGGCCGATGGCGTAGGACACCTGGATCTCGCACGCTGAGGCAAGCTCGGCGGCCACGACGTTCACCGCGGCGTAGCGGGCCATGTACGAGCCCGACCGGTCCACCTTCGTCGGATCTTTTCCGGAGAACGCGCCGCCGCCGTGGGAGCCCCGGCCGCCGTAGGTGTCCACGATGATCTTGCGTCCGGTCATCCCGGTGTCCGAGGCCGGTCCCCCCACCACGAACCGCCCCGATGTGTTCACGAGCACGTCCGTCTTCTCGTCGAGCCACCCGTCGAGCACCGGCTCCACGACGTGCTTGTAGAGGTCACGGCGCAGCTCGTCGAGCGCGATCTCGGGGGCGTGCTGGGCGGCGAGGAGCACGGTGTGGACGCGGATCGGACGGCCGTCCTCGTACTCCACCGTGACCTGGGTCTTCCCATCGGGGCGCAAGTAGAGGAGGGACCCCTCCTTGCGCACTTCGGCCAGACGTCGGGCCAGCTTGTGGGCCAACGTGATCGGGAGGGGCATCCGTTCCGGCGTTTCCGTCGAGGCGTAGCCGAACATCATCCCCTGATCGCCCGCCCCGATCCGGTCGTAGGGATCGCCCGCGCCGTTCCGGCGCACGGCTTGGGCGATGTCCGGCGACTGCTGGCGAATCAAGGTCGCCACAGCGCACGCATCGAAGGACAAGCCGTATTCTGCCTTGACGTACCCCACGTCGCGGACCGCCCGGCGGGCGAGCACGGCCGGCTCGATGTGCGCGGCGGCCGCGATCTCGCCGCCCACGATGACCAAACCCTCTGTGACCAGGGTCTCGCAGGCCACCCGCCCTTGGGGATCCTGGGCAAGCACGGCGTCGAGGATCGCGTCGGAAACACGGTCCGCAAGCTTATCGGGATGCCCTTCGGTCACGGACTCTGCAGTGATCAGTCTCTTCATGAAGGTCGTCTCCTCTCGATCCGGCGAGGATCACCGGCAAGCGTACTCGGCCGATATCCCTTCGGCCAGGAGGCAGTTCGCTGCCAGCGGGAGGTCCGTGGTTGAAGTAAACTCCCCGGGTGTGCGCAAGGCAATCCCAGGAGGGACGATGGAACGGACGCTTGTATTGCTGAAACCGGACGCGCTCCAGCGGCGCTTGGTGGGAACGATCATCGCCCGATTCGAGGCGAAGGGCCTCAACATTGTGGCAATGAAGCTTGTCCAGGTGAGCCGGTCACTCGCCGAGCGTCACTACGCTGAACACGTTGGGAAGCCGTTCTACGGGGAGCTGGTGTCGTTCATCACCTCGGCCCCGGTAGTGGCCCTCGTCGTCGCGGGGCCGCGGGCGATCGAGGCCGTGCGGCGGTTGATGGGGAAGACGAACCCGTTCGACGCCGATCCGGGGACGATCCGCGGCGACTTCGGCCTCTCGGTGGGGATGAACCTCGTCCACGGCTCGGATTCGCCGGCGTCGGCAGCGCGCGAGATTCCCCTGTTTTTCACGGAGGCGGAGTTGTTGGCGTACGAGATGACCGACGCCGCTTGGCTCGGTGGGTGAGATGCTCTCTTCCCGGTACGATCCCTGCGAAGTTGAGCCGCGCATCCTCGACCTGTGGGAGCGCAGCGAACTGTGGCGCTGCGATCCCGCCAGCGGGAAGCCGCCGTTTTCCATCGTCATCCCGCCGCCGAACATCACCGGCCGCCTCCACCTCGGGCACAACCTCGTCTACACCCTGCAGGATCTCGTGATCCGCTACAGGCGAATGGCCGGCCACGAGGCGTGCTGGTTCCCCGGCACCGACCACGCTGGCATCGCTACTCAGAACGTGGTGGAGCGGGCCCTCGCCAAGGAGGGGACCACGCGCTGGGATCTCGGCCGGGAAGCGTTCGAGGCCCGGGTGTGGCAGTGGAAGGAACGGTACGGGGACGAGATCGTGGACCAGCTGAAGGTGCTCGGGTGCTCGTGCGATTGGTCCCGCCAGCGGTTCACCCTCGACGCGGGGCTGTCGCGGGCGGTGACGCTCGCGTTCGTCCGCCTCCACCGCGACGGCCTGATCTACCGCGGGGACTACATGATCAACTGGTGCCCCCGCTGTCAGACGGCGCTGTCCGACATCGAGGTCGAGCACGAGGATCTGGATGGGCACCTCTACCACGTCCGCTATCCGCTGGAGGGCGGCGGTCACCTCACGATCGCCACCACCCGCCCGGAAACGATGCTCGGGGACACCGGAATCGCGGTGAACCCCCATGACGACCGGTACCGGGGCCTCATCGGACGGACGGCGTTCCTCCCCCTCCTCGGGCGGAGGCTCCCCATCGTCGGGGCGGACGAGGTGGACCCCGCGTTCGGGACCGGCGTCCTCAAGATCACCCCGGCCCACGATCCCCTCGACCGGGAGATCGGGGGTCGCCATGGGCTGCCGGCGACGGACATCCTCAACCCCGATGGGACGATCAACGCCAACGGCGGCCCGTTCGCGGGGATGGACCGGTTCCAGGCGCGGGAGGCGATCCTGGAACGTTTGGGCGCAGAAGGGCTCCTGGAGAAGGTCGTCCCGTACCGACACGCCGTCGGGCACTGTCAACGGTGCCGAACCCGGGTCGAGCCGCGCGTCTCCACCCAGTGGTTCGTGCGGGCAAAACCCCTTGCCGAGCCGGCGATCGAGGCCGTCCGCACGGGACGGATCGCGTTCATCCCCGACCGGTGGGCGAAGGTGTACTTCGACTGGCTGGAGGGGATCCGCGACTGGTGCATCTCCCGGCAGCTATGGTGGGGGCACCGGATCCCCGCTTGGTACGGACCGGACGGGCGCGCCTTCATTGCTCTGGACGAAGGCGAAGCCCGAGAACTCGCCCGCGCGCACTACGGGCGCGATGTGTCCCTCCGGCAGGACGAGGACGTGCTCGATACCTGGTTCTCCTCGGCCCTGTGGCCGTTCTCGGTGATGGGTTGGCCCGAGAAAACCGCCGAGTTGAAGCTCTTCTACCCGACCTCGGTCCTCGTCACCGCGTTCGACATCCTGTTCTTCTGGGTGGCGCGGATGGCGATGATGGGCCTGTACTTCATGGGCGACGTCCCGTTCCGAGAGGTGCTGATCACCCCGTTCATCGTGGACGAGCACGGCCAGAAGATGAGCCGGTCCCGCGGGAACATGATTGATGCCCTCGAGGTCAAGGAAAGCCACGGCATGGACGCCCTGCGGTTCACGATGGCCCAGAGCTCGTCCAAGGGCCGGGAGATGCGGGTCTCGATGCGGCAACTCGACGAGGCCCGCAACTTCGAGAACAAACTGTGGAACATGGCCCGGTTCGTGCTCACGAACACCGCCGATCTTCCGGCAGGACTCGATCTCGATGCCCGGGAATTGGGCTGGGAGGACCGCTGGATCCTGTCCCGGTTGAGCCGACTCACGGAGAAGGTGCGGGAAGAACTGGATCGGTACAACTTCCACCTCGCCAGCGAGGCCCTGTACCACGTCGCCTGGCACGAGCTGTGCGACTGGTACCTCGAGCTCGCCAAGCTCCGGCTGCAAGGCGCCGATGCCGAGGCGCGGATCGCCTGCCAACTCGTCCTGCGCGAGGCGTTGGACACGGTCGTGCGGCTGCTCCACCCGTTCATGCCGTTCCTCACGGAGGAGATCTGGCAGCATATGGGGAGAGAGGGGGCGTTGGCCCGGGCCGAGTATCCCCGCTTCCGTGCCGAACGGGTTGACCCCGAGGCGGAGGAGCGCCTGAGCCGGCTGATGGAGCTGATCCGGGAGGTGCGGGCGGTCCGCGCCGAGGTCGCGGTTCCCGCTGCGGCCGAGGTGGAGCTCGTCCTCGTCTCCGGCGCTGGGGCGGCAGAGCTTGCGACCGCGTTCGCCCCGGCGATCGGGCGCCTGGCCCGGGCGACCTCGGTCCGCCATTGCCCGGGAGTCCGACCGCCCTCGGGCGCGGCCCGGGGCGTGGCCGGGGACATCGCGTTCTACCTCCCCCTGTCCGGGGTCGTGGATTGGGACGCGGTGCGCGCCCGGATCCAGCGCGACCTGTCCCAAGCGGACGAGGCGTTGGGAAAGCTCGACGCCCGGCTATCCAACCCGCAGTTCCGCGGGCGGGCGGCGCCGGACGTCGTGGCCAAGGCCGAAGCGGAGGCCGCAGCGCTGCGGGTCCGACGCGCCCGGCTCGAACGGCACCTTGCGGAGTAGCAGCGGGGGCCCCGGCACAGTTTGCCGCGGGGAGCGCTCGTGGAGAGAATGGCCAGGACGATGACGGTGTCGTCCGGCGCTGGGTACGGTCCCCGTACGGGGACGAGGGAGGGAGATGTCCTCGGGTGATCTCTTGGCAACGGTGCGGGCGCGGCCCCTCCCCCGACACGTGGCCCTGATCATGGACGGAAACGGCCGCTGGGCCCAGGCCCGGGGCCTCCCCCGGTTGGAGGGACACCGCCAGGGGGTGAAGATGGCGGAGCGGCTCGTCCGGTTCGTGGGGGAGGAGCGCCTGTGTTCTCACCTCAGCATGTTCGCGTTTTCCACCGAGAACTGGAACCGCCCGAGAGAAGAGGTGGACTCGTTGTTCACCTTGCTCGACCGGTTCATCCGCGAGCGCGGGCAGGAGTTCGTGGAGCGGGGGGTGCGGCTCCACGTGCTCGGGGCGGTCGAGGCGCTGCCGTTGCCCCTGCGCCGGGCGATCGCGGAGATCGAGGAGCGGACGCGAGGGGGTGACGCCCTGCATCTCGCGGTGGGGATCAACTTCGGCGGGCGATGGGGCATCCTCGATGGGGTCAAGCGGGCGATGGTCCTGGCCCAAGAGGCCAAGCTCGCGCCGGAGGATCTCACCGAGGCGGCGTTTTGCGGGCTCCTCCCCACCGCAGGCCTCCCCGACCCTGACCTGATCGTGCGTACAGGGGACGAAAAGCGGATCTCCAATTTCTACCTGTGGGAGGCCGCCTACGCCGAGCTCCACTTCACCCCGACCCTGTGGCCCGATTTCGGCGAGGAGGACCTGCTGTTGGCAATCCAGGACTTCCAGGGCCGCCGACGGAACTTCGGGCGGGTGGCCCCGTGAACGCGCTCATCAAACGCCTCCTCACCGCGGCGGTGGTGATACCGCTGGTCCTCCTCGTGTTCTGGCTGGCCGACCGCTACCACGTGGACTGGGGGGTGTGCTTGTTCATATCGGCGGTGGCCATGGTTGCCGGGTGGGAGTACCTGTACATCGTAGGCAAGCTCGGCATATCCCTTCCTCGGGAGCTCTTCATGTTCGCGATCCCGGCGTACCTGATGCTCCTCGTGCCGTGGGGGGGAAAATACGCGCTCGTGCTCGCCTGGGGCGTGGTGTACCTGATCGTGTTCTACAGCTTCTCCCGACGGGGGGCGCAGGAGGGGTTCTTCGCCTCGCTTGCCGGGATCTTCGGCTTTCTGTACATCCCGGTCACGATCAGCTTCCTGTACCTCCTGTACAAGGCGGGCTTTCCCTTCGTCGCGCACTTCCTGCTGATGGTGTGGGGCTACGACGCCGGGGCGTACTTTGTGGGGAGCCTGATCGGTCGGCACAAGCTCCTCCCGCGGATTTCGCTCGCCAAGACCTGGGAGGGCGTGGCCGGCGGTTTGATCCTGACCATGGTGGCGGCCGCGCTCCTGCCCACCTTCTGGGATGACTTCCCGCGCTGGCTCCCGCACATTGTGGCGCTGGGCGCGTTCGTGGGGACGTTCTGTCAGCTGGGGGACCTGTTCGAGTCTTTGGTCAAGCGCGCCGCGGGTGTGAAGGACACCGGCTGGCTGTTCCCCGGGCACGGGGGGATGCTCGACCGGCTCGACAGCTTGCTCGCGGCATTGCCGGCGTACTACTTCTACATGCGCTTCATCCTCGGGCTGATCGAGCGCTGAAGCTTCTCCTCGACCGACCGCACCTTGTGCTCGAGCCGCCCCGGCGGACCCTCCCGGTCATCTATGCGGATCAGCGTCGAGACCCGTCGGTTGTCGGCCCGTACCGCCATGTGGCACGCGCGGATCACGGCCAGTACCGCGTCCCAGTCTCCTTCGACGAGGGTCCCCATCGCCGTGAGCTGGTGGGGGAGCCCGCTTTCGCGCACGATCGTCTGGCAGCGAGCGACATAGGCGGACACGGACTCCCCGGCCCCGAGCGGCACGATCGAGAACTCGCAGACGATCAACCCGCACCTCGCACCTGGATCCCCGTGAACTTCGCCGGGGCCGCTCCGTGCCCGACCTGCATCACCTGGCCCGGCTCGCCCTTCCCGCAGTTGGGGAGACCCCACATGTGCCACGCCTCCGGGCCGCAGATCGCGACGCACGAACCCCAGAACTGAGGGGTGATCCCCGTGTAGAGAGGGTTTTTGAGGATCCGGCCCAGCTTGCCGTTGCGGATCTCCCAGGCGATCTCCGTGCCGAACTGGAAGTTGACCCGCCGGTCGTCAATGGACCACGACTTGTTCGTCTCGAAGTAGATCCCGTTGTCCGTCTCCGCGATCAACTGGTCGAGGGAGCCCTTCCCGGGGAGGAGGTTGATGTTCGTCATCCGGATGAGGGGAATCCTGGACCAGCTCGACGCCCGGGCCGCCCCCCCGCTCCGCCTGCCCCCGACCTTGCGGACCGTCTCGCGCGACGTGAGGTACCCCACGAACATGCCATCCTTCACGATGTTCACCGCCTGGGCCGGCACGCCCTCGTCGTCGTACCCGAACGTGCCGAGGGCCCCGGGGACGGTGGCATCGGCGACGATGTTCACGATGTCCGACCCGTACCGGAACCCCCCGCGCTTGTCGAGGGTAAGGAAGCTCCCCCCGGCGTAGGACAGCTCGGTCCCGAGCACCCGATCCAGTTCTGTGGGATGCCCCACCGATTCGTGCACTTGGAGGGCCATCTGGGACCCGCCGACGATGATGTCGAACACCCCGGTCGGGCAGACCGGGGCCGAGAGAAGGGCCGCCGCCTCCTCGGCGATGCGCGGGGCATGGCCGACGAGGTCGAGGCCCTCGACGAACTCGTAGCCCGAGTCCGCGAAGTCGCCCCCGAACGCGCACGGGTAGGAGCGGCGCTGGAAGTCGCCCGACCCGGCGGCGTAGGCCTCGATTCCGGCCCCGCAGCTCGTGAGCGTCTGCTGGATGAGGCTTCCGGTGGTGTTGCCGAAGGCCTTTTCCACGCGCCACGCGGCGATGGATCCCTTGGCCATGGTCACCCCACGGACGGCGAGGATCCGCTCGGCGGAGGCGAGGAGCAGTTCGAGCTTCTCCTCGAGGGGCACGGCCAGCGGATCCCGCTTGTACGGGGTCACGAACGTGCCCTGGTGGGCCGGTTCCGGCGCGAGTTCGACACGTTCCCGTTGCACCGTTGCCGTGGCGCGGGCGATGGCGAGCGCGGATTTTGCGGCGCGTTCGATCGCGGCCTTCGTGGTATCGCCCGTAGCGGCGAACCCCCACGCCCCGTTGTGAAGGACGCGGATCCCGATCCCCCGGGATTCCCGGCGCGACAGCGCGTCCACCTCGCGGTTCTTGATGCTCACGTCCTCCTCGGTGCGGTGCTCGGCGCGCACTTCCCCGTAGTCCGCACCCAGACCGGCGAGCGCGTTCAGCCCAACTTGGACGAGTTTCTCCAT
>CAYSZC010000026.1:0-11521 GCA_964435345.1 uncultured Thermotogaceae bacterium | reverse complement strand
GCGCCTGACCATGGCGACGCAAGCCTGATGCACGAGTACTCGCTCGTCCAGGCACTACTAGAAGGACTGCTTGACCACCTGAAGGAACACCCCGTGGAGGGGCGCGTCCGGAAGGTCCACGTGCGGCAGGGGGAACTCCTCATCCTGTCCCAAGAGGCGCTGGGCGAGGCGTGGCGGATCCTCGCCGATGGGACGCCGGTGGCGGGGTCAGAAGTCCAGATCGAGAAGGTCCCGGTGAAGGTGCGCTGCCCAACGTGCGCGTACGAGGGGCCCGTGAAGTACCTAAGAGAGGAAGGGTGGCACTTCGCCGTGCCCGTGCTCGCCTGCCCTCAATGCGGCGGGCGCGCCGAGGTGGTTGAAGGCCGCGACCTCGCCATCGTCGGGCTGTCCGTCGCTGAGGGCAACGAAACCACACCCGACGCCGGCTGAACCGCAGCGGGAGAGGCGATTCGAATGCCGGACCAAGACAGTGACCTCTCCGCTAAGGATGGGTATCGGTTGGGCGATGTGACGGATTGTCATGTCCCAGTGCACCCTGAAAGACCTGTCAAGCCAAGATCCGACCGCTCGCGACTTGGACCGCACGATGCAGGACTAGCTCGTCGCGAACAAGCGGGTGGAAGGCAAGACCCGCTAGCGCGCCCTGGTACCCTGGGCCGGGCCGATGACCCGAGGCTCCGGGCGCTGGGGCGGCCTGCCTGCCCGACAGGCAGGTGGACGGAAGCTCGGATCCGCGGGCATGTGATGGTCTGTTTCCTCGCGTTTGTGCTAAGGCAGCTGATGAGCAAGAGGCTTGCTAAACTGGGCTGGACGGGATCGTTCACCAATCTCCTCTCTGCCCTGGGGCGGGCGCCGTGGCAAGGGAGGGCAGACGTTCCGGGCGCCGGGACGAGATCCCCGCTTGTGCCATGCCGGCCCTTCACGCCGTCTGGATACGCGCGCCCCGCAGGTTGGAACGCCTCGACTGACCCGACCGGCAACCACCCCGTAGTGCCACACCTCCACCCCAACAGGTCACAAGTCACAAGTCGGACCTGGGACTTGCAACCTGTGACTGTCCTTTTCCGAGGGACTGCGGCTGACCCCGGATCACCCCGCGCGGGTCATGGCCCCCTGGCAACGGCAGCGCCTTCGCCAGATGGTCAACCCCGCATCGCGGAGGTGGGTTGGAACCTCTCCACGCCTACGTCGGCGCAACGCAGCATCTCCATCCCCAGATCGTCGGGGTAGCCCTCTTCGTAGACGACCCGGGCCACGCCGGCGTTGATCATCATCTTGGCGCAGATCGCGCACGGGGCGGTGGTGCAGTACAGGGTGGCCCCGGCGGTGGACACGCCGTGCACCGCGGCTTGGATGATGGCGTTGGCCTCGGCGTGGGTAGCCCGGCACAGCTCGTGCCGCTCGCCGCTTTTGACCTTGTTCTCCTCCCGCAGGCACCCCAGTTCCAGGCAGTGGGGAAGTCCCCGCGGCGCCCCGTTGTACCCGGTGGAGATGATGTGTTTGTCCTTGATGAGCACCGCCCCTACCTTGCGGCGTAAACACGTGGACCGGCTGGACACGAGGCGGGACAGCTGGAGGAAGTACTCATCCCAGGTTGGCCTTGGGTGTGGCATGCCGCTAGTATAGGGGATAGGGGATAGGGGATAGAGTAGAAGCCATGGAAGTCAGACTGATCGCCCTTACTCATTGCCAAAACGGGGAAGGCCCGGAACAGCTCCTGGAGCGCGCGGGGCGGCTCTGCTACGGGAGCGCGATGGGGGATACGGCGCGGTTCGTCGGCGCCCGGGTGCGGGAAGGGCACCTCTCGTTGATCGAGCACGCCACGGCATCGTTCCACATCGGCGGGATCAGCCGCGCTGCGAGCCACCAACTGGTCCGGCACCGGCTCTGTTCCTTCTCGCAGAAGAGCCAACGGTACGTGAGCGAAGAGGACGCCCGGTTCGTGGAGCCCCCCTCGATCGCCGCCCATGCGGAGGCGGCGCGGGTGTACGCGGCCTTCTTGGAACAAGCGCGCCGGGCCTACAAGGAGCTCCGGGCCCTCGGGATACCCAAGGAAGACAGCCGGTTCGTGTTGCCGACGGCGGTGACCACGGAGCTCATCATGAGCTTCAACTTCCGGGAGGCGTTGCACATCTTCTCCGTGCGCATCAGCCCCACCGCGCAGTGGGAGATCCGCGAGGTCTGCCGGCGCATGCTGGAAGTGCTGTATCCCGTCGCCCCCGCCGTGTTCGGTGAGCTTAGAGCCAAGCTCATGGCGGCCTATCCGCAGTTCTGGCAACGCCCGGACGCCCCGTCCGCAGCGGGCTGAACGCCCGCGTGGGCTCACCCCGCGGCGGCCCCGCTGCGGCTGCCGGGTTTGACGAGGGGAACTCCACCCCGGCACAACGGGCATACCTCCGGAGGATGGGTTTCAATGGCCATCTTGGCGAGGGAGACGAGGGGAAGGGCCAGGCCATCCTCGGAGCGGCGGTCCACGAGACAAGCTGCCCCGACCACGCTCCCACCGCAAGCGCTTACCACGGCGGCGACCTCCAGGGAAGATCGTCCGGTGGTCACCACGTCCTCGGCAATGAGCGCCCGTTCCCCGGGGACGATTTGGAACCCCCGCCGCAACGTCATCTCCCCTTGTTCCCGCTCCGTGAACAGACCCCGCACGCCCAGCGCCCGCCCCAGCTCGTACGCCACGACGATCCCTCCCAACGCCGGCCCGACGACCACGTCCACCGCGCCCAGCGCCCGGACCTTGTCCGCGAGCGCCCGACACGCTTGCTCCGCGAGCGTCGGGTGCTGCAAGAGCCGCGCGCACTGGATGTACCGCGGGGAGTGCAGCCCCGAGGAGAGGAGGAAGTGGCCCTCGAGCAGGGCTCCGGACTCCCGAAGCAGCCTTAGTACTCTATCGCCGGTGAGCGCACCCACGGATCTCCTCCCAGCTCCCGATCCCACGCCCCTCCAGGAACGCCCGTAGCCCCTCCACCATCCGCGGGCCGGCGTGGGGGTCAGCGAAGTTCGCCGTTCCGATCTGGACGGCGCGGGCACCGCCCATGATGAACTCCACCGCGTCCTCCCAGGTCGCGATTCCCCCGATTCCCACCACCGGGATGTCCACCTCCCGGGAGATCTCGTACACGAGGCGCAGGGCGAGGGGCTTGATCGCCGGGCCGGACAGGCCTCCGACCACATTCGCGAACACCGGCCTCCCGGTTCGGATGTCCACGGCAAGGGCGGGGAACGAGTTCACCGCGCACACCGCCTCCGCCCCGGCGTGTTGAGCCGCCTGGGCTACGGCCACCAGCCCGGCGGGCGCCTCGGGGGGGAGCTTCGCCCACAGAGGCTTCCCACAGGCAACCGCGTGGGCCCGACCCACCACCTCGGTGGTGGTCGCCGCGTCCCGTCCCGGCATCCCCTTCCCCGGCACGTTGGGACAGGACAGGTTGAGCTCGATCGCGTCCACGGGGGACGAGGCCAGGGCCTGCACTACCTGTGCGTACTCTTCAGGGGATGCCCCCCACACGTTGGCAATCACCACCACGCCAGCGCGCTTGAGCCGGGGGAGTTCTTCCCGGAGGAACGCCTCCACCCCCGGGTTCTCGAGGCCGATGGAGTTGAGGAGCCCGCAACAGGTCTCCCACACCCGCGGCGGCGGGTTCCCGGCCCGGGGCCGGAGGGTGAGGCCCTTGGTACAGACGGCGCCCAGCCCGGAGATGTCGTAGACCTCCCCGTACTCGGCCCCGAACCCGAACGTCCCCGAGGCGGCGATGACCGGGTTCTTCAGGGCAAGTCCGCCGATCCGGACGGAGAGATCAGGGATCAACGAACACCTCCTCGGCCGGAAACGCAGGCCCGTCCCGGCACGCCAAGCGGAATCCCCCCACCGTGTGCACCGCGCACCCCCGGCACGCCCCGACGCCGCAGGCCATCCGCTCCTCCAAGAGCACCCACAGCGGCACCCCGGCCGAGCGACAGGCCTCCCACACCCCCTTGAGCATTCCGTCCGGTCCGCACGCGTAGCACGCGTCGTACCCGCGGGGGTGAAAGATCTCGGTCACCATCCCCGCCCTACCCCCAATCCCTGCTTCCGACGCCACGTGGACCCGCGACGCTACACCCTCAAACAAGGGGACCAGGAGCGGTCGGTGGCGGAAACCCAGGAACAGATCCACCTCACCTGTAGCACGGAACTCTTTGGCAGCAAGGTACAACGGGGCAATCCCCGACCCCCCGCCCACAAGGGCGATCCGTCCCGCATGCCGGTTCAGGGGAGTCCCCAGCGGGCCAAACAGGGTCAACGGATCTCCCGGTCTGAGCCCGGCCAGGCTCTGCGTCCCTCGGCCCCGCACGAAGATGAGAAACGAGATCTGGCCGTCCTCGCGGTCAAACACCGACATCGGACGGGAGAGCAAGGGGTCGCGCTGCCACGCCCGGAGGAAGTAGAACTGCCCCGGGGCAGCTGGGAAGTCACCCTCGGCTCGCAGGAGGAACGCTCCCGGCCCTACCTCCTCATTCCCCGCGACCGGGACCGTGCTCAGGCCAGGCACCGCACAATCTCCTCCCGCATCGTAAGGACCGCCGCACGCACATGCTCGGCGAACCGGGCCCCGGGTCGGTCGCGATGGGCCCCGAGGATGGACCGCGACGCGGCGACCACGGCGCCGGTGCCGCCAACGAACGCCCGGGCCACGTCCTGGGCCTTCGCCCCCTGGGCCCCATACCCGGGGACGAGGAGGAACAGCGAGGGGAATCGTGCTCGTATCTCGGCAAGCTCGTCGGGGTAGGTGCCGCCCACCACGCCCCCGATGGCGCTGAACCCCGAGGCCCCCCGGTACTCCTCCCCCCACCGGCGCACGAGCTCGGCCACGTGGAGGTACACCGGCCTCTCCACACAACGCAGGTCCTGGACGTCGCGGGCAGACGGATTGGAGGTCCGGATAAGGACGAACAGGCCCTTGGTCCCGTCCTTGAGGTAGGGGAGGAACGGGGCGACGGTGTCGAACCCGAGGTACGGGCTCATCGTCACGAAGTCCGCCTCGAACTCGCCAGCTAAGTGTGCCTTGGCGTACATCGCGCTGGTCGTCCCGATGTCCCCCCGCTTCACGTCGCCGATTACAATGCCCCCCGCACGTCGGATGTGGCGCACGGTCTCGGCGTAGGAGCGAAGCCCCTCCACTCCCATCGCCTCGTAGTGAGCGATCTGGACCTTGTAGCAGGCGACCACGTCCCGTGTGGCGTCCACGGTCTCCTGGCTGAACCTCGTCACCGCCTCCGGCAGGGACAACCCCGCGAGCGAACCCGGGATCAGATCCGGGGTCGGGTCCAGGCCCACGCACACCGGCCCCCGGGTCGCCACCGCCTCAGCCAACCGGTCAATGAGCATCGAGGTCCTTTCCCTTGACGTGCCCGGCGTGGAAGATCACCTCCCCGCGCCGCACCGTGGCCCACACCTTCCCGCGCAACGTGTGCCCGAGGAGGGGCGTGTTCTTCCCCCGGGACAAGAAGAAATCCTCGGTTACCGTGAACGGCGCGTCCTCGAACAGCACCACGTCCCCGTCCATCCCCACGGCGAGCTGGCCCTTGCGCAGCCCCAGGATCCGGGCCGGGGCCAGGGACATGAGCCCCGACAGTTGGGAGAGGGCGATCTCCCCCTCCCGCACGAGATGGGTAAACAGCAAGGGGAAGGCCGTCTCGATGCCGGAGATCCCCGGGGCGCCCCGTTGCTTGTCCTCCGGAGTATGGGGAGCATGGTCGCTGGCCACCGCGTCGATCCGTCCCGCCCGAACGGCCGCGCGGAGCGTGTTCCGAGCAGCGTTGTCGCACAGCGGAGGGTTCACCCGGTACTCCCCCTCCCAGCACAGGTGGTGGGGGGTGACCTCGCAGGTCGCCGCCCCCCCCCGCGCCTTAGCCCACTCTACGAGGTCCACCGTCCCGGGGCTGCTCACGTGGGCGATGTGGACCCGGCATCCGGTCCACCGAGCGAGCCCCAGATCCCGTCCGGCCATCAGCTCCTCGGACAGCCTTGGGTCTTCAACCCCCCTGTGATCGCAGTGCGAGAAGATGACCCGCCCCAACGCCGCGGCCGTGCGGAACGCGGCCAGGGCTATCTCGAGCCGCTCCACCCCCCGTCCATCGTCGGAGAACGCCCACACGTGGGACGCCAACGCCTCCATGTCCACGAGCGCCTCCCCCGCCAGGTCCTGGGTGATCGCCCCTACCGGGTACACCTCCACCACCGCCTGCTCCTCGGCCTTTTTCCGTACGTACTGGGCAACCTCGGGCCGGTCGCACGCCGGGCGGGTATTGGCCATCACCGACACGGCCGTGTACCCGCCGTGAGCCGCGGCCCAACTTCCAGTAAGGATTTCCTCTTTCTCAGACTGGCCCGGGTCCCGAAAATGGGCGTGGAGGTCCACGAACGCCGGGACCAGGGTTCGTCCCTCCCCGGCGAGCACCGGGACGCCCGGGGCGACCAACCCCTTCCCCAACGCCCAGATGACCCCGTCCCGCACGAGGAGGTCCCCATACGACTCCCCCCCGGCGTCAACCAGCCGGACATCCTTGATGAGGAGCGAGCTCATGCTGGGAAGCGTTCGCTGCAGTAGAAACAGGCGTATTCTTTCTTCTCGCGGTCCACCAGGGAGAACTTGGCTGGGGCGTAGGGCTCGGTGGACGTGATGCACCGGGGGTTCTTGCAGCGGAGGATCCCCTCCACCTGCTCGGGGAGGCCGAGCTTCACCTTGCGCACGACCTTGCCCCCCTCGATGTAGTTCACGACGATGTTGGGGTCGAGCAAGCCGAGCATGGTCAGGTCCAGGTCTAACGCCTCGGCGATCTTGATCATATCTTTGCGGCCCATCTTGGTGCTGGGCACGTTCATCAGGAGCGCCACCGAGTGGGCGATCTCCCGCAGCCCCAACCGCTCGAAAATGGAAAGTCCGGTTCCTGGTCGGATGTGGTCCAGCACGATCCCCCGTTGAATGGAATCCACCCTCAGCATGGCTTCACCCCGAGCAGATGGGCGATAAGCGCCATCCGCACGAACATCCCCAAACGGGCCTGTTGGAAGTACACCGCGCGGGGGTCGTCGTCCACCGCGGGGTGGATCTCCACGACCCGCGGCAAGGGGTGCATCACGATCAGGTCCTTCTTGGCCTGGAGGAGCCGGTCCGGGGTCAGGACGTAGGCGTCCCGCAGGCGCAGGAAGTCCTCTTCGTTGAAGAACCGCTCCCGTTGGATGCGGGTCATGTACAGGACATCGGCCCGGGTTAATCCTTCGTCGAGGTCAGCCGTCTCCCACAACGTGATCCCCGGGTTGAGCGCCCGTACCTGTTCCTTCACCGTCTCGGGCAGGCGGAGATCCACCGGGGAGATGAGGACGAAATCCATCCCCGGAAGGCAAGCCAGTGCCTTGATCAGGGAGTGCACCGTGCGACCGTACTTGAGGTCCCCACACAGGGCCACGGTCAGCTCTCCAAGCTTTCCCTTGAACGTCTGAATCGTACAGAGGTCAGTGAGGGTCTGGGTGGGATGCTCCCGGGCCCCGTCTCCGGCATTGATCAGGGGGACCGAAGCGTACAAGGCGGCGAGTTTGGCTGCCCCTTCCTTGGGATGGCGCAGAACCACGATGTCGGAGTAGCCGCACACGGTACGGATGGCGTCGGCGAGTCCCTCCCCTTTGGCAGCGGAGCTGGTAGCCGGGTCGGCCACGGTAAGAACCCTCCCGCCAAGCCTCTGCATCGCCGCCTCGAACGAAAGGCGGGTGCGGGTGCTGGGTTCGTAGAACAGGGTGACCATGACCTTGCCCGCGCACATGTCCTGCCACCGGGCAGGCGCATCCATGATATCGTGGGCCAGGGAGATGAGGGTGCCATACTCGGCAGGGGAAAAATCGAGGGCGTCCACCAGGTGACGCACCCCGACCTTCCCGAGCTCCGGCATCGGGGGAAGATTGTAGAAAAAAAGGCAGCGCGTGTCAAGCAGCGGGGAGGACGGGCGAGACCTGCCCGCGCCGGGGTCCCTCGGTTCAGGGGGAGGCCCCGCTACCCTCAAGCGAGGTCAGGAACAGCCGCGCCACTTGGTCGTCGATCTCCGCCGGGACCGGATACGTTCCCGGGGACAGGCGCCGCCCGTTCCGGGCCAGGTACTCCGTTGACAGGGCCTGAAGAGCAAACGAGACATCCATGATTTCCACGGGATGGCCGTCCCCCAGGGCCAGGTTCACCAGCTCCCCTTCGCCCAAGAGGTAAGCGGTGCGGCCGTCGGGAAATCGGTAGCCGGTGACCCCGGCCCGCGCGGGGAACTCCTCCTCAGCCAGCCGTCCCAGGGCCTCCCGATCAATCTCGTAGCCGAAGTGACCCGCGTTGGCCAGAATCTGCCCGTCTTTTAGTCTTGTTAACTCCTGTTCCCCGATCACTGCCGATTTCCCTGTGGCGGTGACTACGAAATCCGCCTGGGCCATCCCCGCGGCAAGGTCTACCACGGAGAGACCCTCCATGGCCGCCTCCGCCGCCTTCACCGGGTCCAGCTCGCAAACGAGCACCCGCGCCCCCAGGCCCTGGGCCCGCAGGGCGAGGCCCTTGCCGCACCAGCCGTAGCCCACGATGAGCACCGTCTTCCCGGCGACGAGGAGGTTCGTGGCCCGCATGATGGCGTCCCAGGACGACTGCCCGGTACCGTAGCGGTTGTCGAAGAGAAACTTCATCTTGGCATCGTTCACCGCGATGGCGGGGACCCTCAGCCGCCCTTCTTTCTCGAGGACGCGCAGTCTTTCCACCCCCGTGGTGGTCTCCTCGCAGATCCCCATGAGCTCCGGCGCGATCCCTCCCGCCTCGCGCAGCCGCCAGGCGATGTCGCCCCCGTCCTCCAGGATCAGGTGCGGGGAAAAGGCGATGAGGCGGTCGGTGTTGCGGAGGCGTTCCTCCTCAGACTCCCCGCGGCGGGCAGCCACTGTAATTCCGTCCAGGTCTGCCAGAGCCAGGGCGATCTCGTCCTGGGTCGAGAGAGGGTTGCTTCCGATCACGAACATCTCCGCCCCGCCGGCGCGCAGGGTGAGGATCAGGTTGGCCGTCTTGGCCTCCAGGTGCAAGGCGACCCCGATCCGAACACCCCCGAAGGGTTTCTCCCGTTCGAACCGCTCCCGGATCCGGGCGTGGAGGGGCATGTGCGCCCGCGCCCAGTTGATCTTCTCCCAACCTAGCTTGGTCTTATCTCCCATCGGTCCCCCTTCGCGCTTCTCCCCCGAGTTCGCGGGATCAGGGTTGCCCTCGATCTCCTATCTTGAAGGCCGGCACGGGTCGGCTGAGCCACTCTTACTCTAACCGTGGCCGGTATCTCGTTCCACGAGGAAGCGCAGCCGGGCCGCCTCCTCGAGCTTCTCCGCGTGGAGCAGGGCCTCGGTCAACGTCCGCCCCACAGCCAGGGCGCCGTGGCGGCCAACGAGGACCGCCGTTCCGTGCCCCAAGGCCTGGGCCACTGCTTCCGCAAGCTCCCATGTCCCCGGCGGCGCGTGCCGAGAGACCGCGACCTCTTCGCCGAAGAGCAGCCTCCCCTCGTCGTGGAGCACACGGAGCGAGTCCCCAAATGACGCAGCCGTGGCGTAGGGTGAGTGCGTGTGCACGATGGCCGTCACGTCTGAGCGGGCGCGATAGACAGCCACGTGCATCCGCCACTCCGAGGACGGCGCTCCCACCCCCCAGATCCTACGGCCCTCGCCGTCTATGGCCACCACTTGTTGGGGGTGCAGCCACTCGTAAGGGATCCCGCTCGGGGTGATGAGGATCGCCTCATCGAGCCGCAGGGAGACATTGCCGGAGCTCCCCTGCACAAGCCCGAGGGTGGCCATCCTGCGTGCGGCGTCGGCCAGTTTCTCACGCCATGGCCTGACGAATCGTTTCATGATAGGGGGCTCTGATCACCCCCCGCTCCGTGACGATGGCCGTGATGAGATCTGCCGGCGCCACGTCGAACGCCAGGTTCCACGCGTGGGCGCCCGGGGGGGCGACGCGCCGGTCCAGCAGACAGAGCACCTCGTCCTCGTCGCGCTCCTCGATCGGGATCTCCGCACCCGTGGCCACGGCGAGGTCCACAGTGGACGTGGGCGCCACGGCGTAGAACGGTATCCGGTGGCGGTGGGCGAGCACAGCCAGGGTGTAGGTCCCGATCTTGTTGGCCGTGTCCCCATTGCGGGCAATGCGGTCGGCGCCCACGAGCACGGCGTCCACCCCGCCGCGGGCGAGAAGCGCGCCCGCCGCCGAGTCCACGATCAGCCGGAACGGGATCCCCTCTTGGAGGATCTCCCAGGCGGTGAGGCGGGCCCCTTGGAGGACGGGTCGGGTCTCGCAGACGTAGACGAGCTCAAGCTTTCCCTGCTCGTGGGCGGTCCGGATCACCCCCAGGGCCGTGCCGTAGCCTCCCGTGGCGAGAGCCCCGGTGTTGCAGATGGTCAAGGCTGTACAGCCCTCGGGGAGCAGTTCCGCGCCCAGCTGGCCGATGCGGCGGTTGGCCTGCACGTCATCGGCGTGGATGCGCTGCGCCTCGGCAAGGAGCGCCGCCCGAACAGCGGCGGGCTCGTCGTCTTTTCGAGCAGCGAACGTTGCCAGCATGCGGTCCAGGGCCCACCCCAGGTTCACCGCGGTGGGCCGTGCGGCGCGCAGCGCCCCGGACGCCCGCTCCAGGCGCCCCGGCGCGAGGTTCTCCTGGGCCGCCAGCACCATCCCGTAAGCGGCCGCGATGCCGATGGCCGGTGCCCCACGGATACTCAGGCTCCGGATGGCCTCTGCCACTTCTTCCCACCGGGAAAGGGTAAGCCACCGCTCCTCGGCGGGGAGGCGGCGCTGATCCAACAGCCGAACGCGGCCGTCCTCCCAGAAGACCGGTCGGATCATGGCCTTCCCTGCCTGTCATTCACCGCGGTACGGCTGGCCCCAAGGCAGCGGGGAAGCGGGCCTTTCCCATGGCCAGGGTCACCACGGCCAGCGTGGCGAGATAAGGGATCATCCCCACGAATGGGTACGGTATGGCGCCCGCGAACGCCGTCACCGCCGCCACGGGCGTCTCCCCGATCGCCCGTACCCCGAGCCCGAGGGCGCGTTCCAGAAGCCGCCCCGTGAGGACCACCGGTGCCGGAGTGCTGAGTACGAACGGGCGCAAGCTGAAGCCGAACAGAGAGAAACTCGGGATCCAGAACGCCCGATCGAGCACGGGGGACTTGGTCCCCCCCAGAGCCCGCGCCCCGAACCACAGGAGGTTGATCCCCACGCTGCTTACGATCTGGTTGCCCTACAGGTAGACCGAGATCCCGTCGTGGAGGAGGCCGACGAACGCACCCACGCTCATCCCCGCAACAACCCCCACCCACGGGTTGCCGGTCGCCCAACTGGCCACAGCGGCCAAAAACGCGCACACGGTCATCATACCCTCAAGCCCGATGTTCACCACGCTTGCTTGCTCGGCGAAGAGCTGGCCGATGGCGGTGCGGGTCACGGGCGCCATTGCCCGCAACGCAACTGGGAATACGTCGAGAAAGAGGCTC
>CAYSZC010000025.1:0-11571 GCA_964435345.1 uncultured Thermotogaceae bacterium | reverse complement strand
GCCCCCGTCAATGACGAGCGTGCTGCCGGTGATGAAGGACGCCTCGTCCGAGAGGAGGTAGACGAGACCCGCCCCAAGCTCATCGGGCTCCCCGAGCCGCCCCATCGGGGTGCGCTCCTCGACGCGTCGCCGGCGCTCGCTCCCCGGCTGCAGGACATCTCGGTTCAGTGCCGTGAGGAAGAACCCGGGAGAGATCGCGTTCACCCGAACGCCGTGCGGCGCCCACTCCCTCGCCAGAGCCTTGGTCAGCATGAGGACGCCCCCCTTGCTCGCGCAGTAGGCCAACGCCTCGTGCAGGGCGATATGAGCGGCCATGGACGCGATGTTGACGATCGCCCCCCGGCGCTGCGCGATCATCGCCCCGCCAAACACCTGGCACGACAGGAACACGGCCTTGAGGTTGATCGCCAGCACACGGTCCCATTCCGCCTCCGTGACCTCCAGCGACGGCTTCTTCATGTGGGTCCCGGCGGCGTTCACCAGGCCGTCCACCCCGCCCCTCTCCGCCACGACCTGCCGGAGCAGGTTCTCCAGGCTCCCCTTATCGAGCGCGTTCACCGCCACCGGCCGAGCTTGCGCACCGGCCGCTTCCCGGGCCGCCTCCTCGGCCTTGGCCAGGGCGACGTCGGCCACGTAGACGAATGCCCCCTCTCGCACCAGGTGTCGGCAAAACGCGGCTCCCAACGCCCCGCCCCCACCGATCAACACCACCGTCTTGCCGCTTAGCCTGCCCATGGCCTCCTCCTTCAGTCCATCAAGTAGCCGCCATTGAGGTCCAGGACCTCCCCAGTGATGAACCCGGCCTCGTCGGAGACGAGGAACGCCACGGCGGCGGCGACCTCCTCGGGCTTCCCCAGACGGCCGACAGGGATCTGGGCCAGAACCGAACGCCGCTTCTCCTCCGACCACTCCGCGCTCATCTCGGTCTCGATCGCGTGGGGCGCCACGGCGTTGACCGTGATCCCGTGGGGGGCGAGCTCTCGGGCCAGGGACTTGGTGAGGGTGTTGACCGCCCCTTTGGACGGGCCGTAGCTCGGGGCAGAGGTGATGTCCCCGACTTTGCCCGCCACCGAAGAGACGTTCACGATCCGCCCGGAGCCCTGCTGCTTCATGACTCGTGCCGCTTCGCGCGAGCAGTAGTAGGTCCCCTTCAGGTTCACCGCCAAGACGAGATCCCAGTCCGCATCAGCGTGATTCTCCAAACTCCCCCGCCGGATGATGCCGGCGTTGTTGACGAGGATATCCAGACGACCGAACCGTTCCGCGGTCTTCCGAAACATCTGTTGGACCTGACGCAGGTCCGACACATCCGCCCGGACGGCGAGAGCGTGCCGCCCTTGCGCCGCCAACTCCCGAGCTGCCTGCTCTGCCTGAGACAGGTCCACATCGGACACCACGACCGCCGCGCCCTCCGCGGCAAGTCGATCCGTGATCGCCCGCCCGATCCCCCGCCCCGCACCCGTTACCAACGCCACCTTCCCCTCAAGCCGCACCGTCACCGCCTTGTCACTCCTTGACCGCCCCTCCTGTCAACCCCTTGACGAGGTAGTTCTGAAGAAAGATGTACAGGATTATGGGAGGAACCGTGGCGATCACCGACCCCGCCATGAGTTGGGGCCACATCACCCGGAACTGCGTGACGAGCCGGCTCAGCCCCAGAGTGACCGTGGCCATGTCACCTGTACTCGTGAGCACCAGGACCCACAGCAGATCTCCCCACGCAAGGAGGAACGCGAAGATGAGCGTGGCCACCATGCCGGGGGCGATGACGGGGAACACAACCCGCACGAACGCGTGCAACCGCGAACACCCGTCAATCCGCGCTGCATCGTCAAGCTCGTGGGGGACCGTATCCACGAACCCCTTGAGCATCCACGCGCTGAACGGAAGCGTGAGGGTCGTGAAGGCGAGGATCAGTCCCAAGTGGGTGTTGTAGAGGCCCACGCGGGCCAGGATCCTGAAATACGGACCGACGAGGAGCACGCCGGGGATCATCTGCGAGGCGAGCAACACCCCGATCAAAGTGGTCCGCCCCCGGAACTGGAACCGGGAGAACCCGTACCCGGCCAGGGCCCCCACCACCGTGGACAGGGCGGCAGCGCCCAGGGACACGATGACGCTGTTCAGAAAGTAACGTGGGAAGTTGGTCCACATCAGCACCGTACCGTAGCCTTCGTGCAAGGTGGGATTGAGCGGCCACCACGTGGGGGGGATCGCGTAGGCTTCGACGCTCGTCTTGAACGAAGTGGAGAGCATCCACAGAAAGGGAACGATGTTGAATACGAGGACAGCGATCAGGAAAGCGTACGTAGCCAGCCGGAAGACGTTTCGCCGAGACATCGTCACACCCTCCGTGCCATCGCCCGTACGTAGGGCAGGCCAATAAGGAACAGCATCAATGCCAACGCCACAGAGATTGCCGAGGCATACTCGAAGTTGAAGAACCTAAAGTACTGCCTATATGCCAACACCGACAGGATCTCGGTGGACCGGGCTGGCCCGCCCTCGGTCATGACCCAAACCAATCCGAACCGACGGGCCTGCCAGATGATATTGAGGATCGTAGCGATGCCGATCATCCGTTTCAGGTTGGGCAGCGTCACATGAAAGAACTCCTGAATCGCCGACGCCCCATCCACCTTGGCCGCCTCGTACTGCTCCCTGGGAATCGCCTGCAGCCCCGCGAGGAGGACCAACATCACGAACGGATAGCCCCGCCAAACGTCGGCGAGGATCACGCTGGGCATGACGAGAGCGGGGCTGGACAGCCACTCCACCCGAGAGGCGATCAGGCCCACGCGCAGCAGCACGTCGTTCAGGATCCCGCTCAATGGGTTGTACATCCAACCCCAGACCATCCCCGCGATCACGTCGGGCACGGTCCACGGGAGGATCGCCATTACCCGGAAAAACCGCCGCCCCCGGATCGCGCTGTTCAGGGCGAGCGCCACAGCAAGACCCAATAGGAGGTGAATCCCGACCGTCGCCCCCACGAAATGGACCGTCCTCACGACCGAGTTCCAGAAGACAGGGTCGTCGAGGAGGCGCGCGTAGTGCCTCAGGGTGAACCCGGACAACCCCACGGTCCAGATGGGAGTGAAGCTGTTGAGGACGGCCATCACTATCGGGAACCCGAGCACGACGCCGAGGAGAAGGAAGCAGGGCAGGACGAACCAATAGCCCTGGCGCTCGTCCTTGAGGGCTCTGGATGACCATCTGGGCGCCCGCGCTCGTCTCATGCCCTGTTACCCCCGGGGTGCAAAGAAGGGGGGCTGGCCCTGTGTTCCGTAGGGCCAGCCCCTCGGTCTCATCACATCAGAACGGCGGACAGGTCTCGCCCCTGGCCCGATACACGGCGAGAATCTCGTTGATCCGCCGGTAGGCCACGGCCCAAGCTCTGTCCAGATCCTCGCCGACGAATCCCCGCTGTACGGCCACGTTGATCTCCTCGATCACCTGCGGCCACTCCGGGATCAGCGGCACCAGCGCGGCCTGGCCAAGCGCGGCCCCGACCGTCCGGGCGAACCGGTCGGCGAGAAGCGGCCCGTACTGCTCGGACACGTCGCGCCGTGCGGAGAGCACCCTGGCGTCGCGGAACCACTTCTGCTGCATCTCCCTGCTCGTGAGGAACCTCAAGAGCCGCCACGCCGCCTCAGGGTGCCTGGTGTTGCGGTTGATCGCGTAGTAGCTGAGGAAGGCCGTGGTGCGGATCGCGGGGTCCGTGCCCGCCTTTACCGGCACCGGCGCCATGCCAAGGATTTCGTCCCAATTCACCTCGGGGCGGATGCGCCTGATGATCGGCGGTCCCCACGCCGAGGTGAGGATCATGGCGACTCTCTCTGCGGCGAACTGCGTCCGGACCATGCCCGGGCTCATGTCGGTCACGCCCGGCGGGATGACCCCGTGCACGGTGGACAGCTCGACGAAAAACCTGAAGGCCTCCCTCGCCGCCGGGCTGTTGATGACGGCGCACTTGAAGTCTGGGCTGAGGAAGTCCGCCCCGTGGCTGAACATAACCGGGATGAATCGGAGCTGGAACCCCGGGTCAATCCGTCCCACCGTGCCGAAGCCCCAGGTGTCGATGCGGCCGTCGCCATCCAGGTCCCGCGTGAGGGCCTGGGCGTAGGCGAGGAACTCATCCCAGGTTTGAGGTGGCCGGTTCGGATCGAGGCCGGCCGCGGCAAAAAGCCTCTTGTTCCACATGAGGACCATGCCCTGGTAGTTCGCGCCGAGGGCGTACACCTTGCCCTGATGGGTCAACGCCTCCGCGATCCCCGGGTACCAGGCATCCATGAACCCCGGGGCTTCGTCGGCAACGAAATCGGTGAGGTCGTAGAAGTACCCCCGGGGAGCGAACAGGCCGAACGAGATCTCGGCCGGTGCGAGGTGCATGACGTCGGGTCCGACCCCGGCCTCGATCGCGGTCATGTACAGCGTCTCCTTCTCGGCGTAGGAGACGTAATGGAGCTCGACCTCGATGTCCGGGTTCTCCGCCATAAACTGGGCGACCGCTTCCTTGATGGACGCCTCCCAGTGAGGCTCCACCAGATGCCAGTTCGAGAGCACAATCCTAACCCTGCCCCACCCCAACACGCTCATTGCGAGCAGGGCTACCGCGACCAGCGATAGAGCGACGATTCTACGCTTCACTGCACACCTCCCACATCTCTCTACGTCAGTTTCGCCGATGAGCACACAGAATTCCAAGAACCCGTGGGATCCGTTCGCTCACCCCCTTTTGCCATAGGCTAAGATGTGTCGGCTGAGTGTAACACCGCGGAGGCGCCCACGCAACCTATGACTCTTGCGACAGGCGTGGGGACGCGAGGTTTCCGCAACGTGTCCCATAGCACGGGATGCTTCCTGAGCGAGCTCGACGGACCTGGCCCGGCGCGGCGGGCCCAGGGCGCATGTTCCAAGCGCGACTTGGCGAGCGACACGGAGATTGCGGCGACTACCCGCCCACGATAGCTCCGCACCGGGGCGGCAAGGCAGACGGTCCCCTCGTGAAATTCTTCCCAATCCACGGCGTACCCCTGCGCCCCGTAGACGGTGCCAGGAAGAGTCTATCTTCCTAACTCGTGGGCGGTCCCGAAGGGCATGGCCAAGAAACGCCCGCGCGGCGTGAGGGCGTTCGGGGAGACTCGCCTCGCTCGGCAACGCCAGGGAGCAGGTAGCCTCACGCCCGTAGGTGGCAAGGAGGGACCTCGTCCTGTCTACATCCACGTCCGCTGGGCGGACAATCGGAATCTCGACGAAGTCAGATCGCTCCGCCGCACCGTGGATCGCCCTCTCCGCGGGTGCGTCCGCCCAGTCTCCGACCCAGACGAAGGCATGTGCTCCCAACCGCGTCCGATCCTCCCGGTGCGCCACCTTACTCAGGAGCGAAGGAACCCACTCCTGGTCCCTCTGCCACGCAATGCAGCCTCTCCTCACGAGACGGGGCGAGGCCGCGTGTAGCGCGCGATGAAGTCATAGGGGTAGGGCGCGGGGATCTCGCTTGCGGTATTCAGCGCCTGCAATTCCTCCTGATCGAGGGACCACCCGACGCTGCCCAGGTTCTCTTCCAGTTGGCCAACCGTTCGCGCGCCGAGCACAGGAGCGACAACTCCCGGTTGCGCAAGGACCCAGTTCAGGGCCACCTGGGACACCGTCTTCCCGCGGCGCGCCGCAACACTGCCCAGCGTGTCGAGGATGCGCCACAGACGTTCGTCCGCCCGCTGTTCGGCCATGTCCTCCCATCGATCGCCGCGGCCCGCCCGGCTCTCCGCGGGGATCGGCCGTTCGCGCCGGTACTTCCCTGTCAGCCACCCCCCCGCTAGCGGCGACCAGGGGAGAAACCCCACTCCTTCCTCCCGACACACCGGCAGCACTTCCCAGTCGCAGGAGCGGACGAGAAGACTGTACTCGTTCTGGATGCTCGCGACCCCGGCCCAGCCGTGCATCTGGCACAGGAAGACCGCCTTCACGAGTTGGGACGCGGTGTAGTTGGAGACCCCGAAATAGCGCACCTTGCCAGCGCGGACCAGGTCGGTAAGGGTGCCAAGCGTTTCTTCCAACGGGGTTGCCTGGTCCCAGCAGTGTACTTGGTATAGGTCAATGTGGTCCGTTTGCAGGCGCTCGAGGCTCCCCTCCACCGCTTCGACGAGATGCTTTCGCGACAGTCCGGTGTCATTGGGTCCCTCCCCGGTGGGGAAGTACACCTTCGTCCCGATCGCCAACGATGATCGGCGACCCCGTTTAGCCAGCCATCGCCCAAGGATCCGCTCGGACTCGCCTCGGTTGTAGCTGTCGGCGGCATCGAGGAAGCTCCCCCCCGCATCGGCAAACCGATCGAGAATCGCCCGCGCCTCGGGCTCGTCGGTGCACCACCCGAAGGTCTGGACGCCTAGACACAGCTCCGATACCCGTAGACCTGTCATCCCAAGGTAGCGATACTGCATGTGGTACCTCCTGGTCAGCTTGCTGTGCTCTCCTGGTGTCTTGCGACGTCGTCGAAAACTGGAGACAAGTGGTGATAGGTACGGCGAAACAGCTCGAACAGTTCCGAGTAGCATGCTCTCGTGTGGGAAGGCTCAGTTCCCGCAATCCGCACCAAATGCTCGCTGGCCTCGGTGAGGTCGCGGGCCAAGCCCACGGCCACCGCCCCCGCCATGGCCGCTCCGGTGGCGGTTGCTTCGAGGGGATGCGTCACCAGCTCGACCGGACGTTCGAGAATATCGGCCAAGATCCGTCTCCAAACCTTGCTCTGAGCCCCGCCGCCAACGAGGCGCAGGTGCTGAATGGAAAGACTTTGTTCCACCAGCGCGTCCAGAATGAGACGGAGGTTGAACGTGACCCCCTCAAAGACAGCTCGGATCAACTCTGGCCGTCCGTGCTTCCTTGTCAGCCCAACGAACGCCCCCCGCGCGGCAGGGTTCCAGTAGGGGCTCCGCTCTCCCATGAGGTAGGGAAGGAACAGAAGGCCACGCGCCCCGGGAGGGGCTGCCGCGACCTCGTCCTCGAGCGCGGCGTACTCGATCCCGCCCAGCAGGCTCCGTACCCACTCCACCGCACTGCCGGCGTTGTGCATCGTCCCGTTGGGGGAGTACCACCCCGGCACGAGGTGGGCCCAGGTGAACGTGCGCAGGGAGGGATCGAGGAAGGGCCGCCGGGCAGCCGCAGCGACCCAGGCAGAGGACCCAAGGTACACGTACGCGGTTCCCTCCACCACTACGCCCGCGCCAGCCGTCGCGCATACCCCATCGCCTCCGCCGATCACCACCGGTGTTCGGGGGGCAAGCCCTGTTTCCCGTGCCGCGGCAGGGGTGACCTCGCCCACTACGGTCGTCGCCGGAACGGGCCGGGGCAACTGGGCTGGGTCTACACCCGCTGCCGCGACCAGCTCCTCAGCCCACACCTTCCGCTGCAGGTCAAACAGACCGGTCCCACACGCGTCCGAATGGTCGGTCGCCCACTCTCCGGTCAGCCGGTGCACGATGAAGTCCTTGGCCTGGAGGAACTTGTGCGTCTCTTGAACTACATTGGGCTGGTGACGGGTGAGCCACATCAGCTTTGGGCCGCTGTACGCCGGGCTAACCCGATGCCCCGTGATGCGGTAGCAGTTCTCCAGTCCAACCTTTTTCACGAGCTCGTCCGCCTCGGCCACGGCCCGCTGGTCGGCCCAGATAATGGCCATGCGGAGGGGTCGCCCCTTCCCGTCCACCGGCAGGCAGCCCATCATCTGCCCCGAGAAGGTCACCGCCGCCACGTCGTCCCCCGCCACTCTGTGAGCACCCAGGAGATCGCGCGTGGTCTGGCACACTGCGTCCCACCACTGCCGCGGGTCCTGCTCTGCCCACGTCGGCGACGGGTAGTCAGTCCCGTAAGAGGCAAAACGAGTTCCGACGACCCCCTCTTCCATGTGGACGAGGACCGCCTTGTCCCCGGTTGTGCCTAGGTCGTGGGCTAGGATCAGCCGACGGGGCATCTGAGTCCTCACTTGCCAACGAGAGTAAGCCCCTTCACGAAGTACTTCTGAAGGGCCACTGTGATCACGATGGGGGGCAGCACGGCCAATGTGGAAAGAGCGGAGATGTCCCACCATTGCGGTCCCCTCTGGAAATGCTGGGCCGCGATGAGCAACGGCATGGTCTGGGTCCGGGCAAAGGACAAAATCAGGGCGAACAGGAACTCGTTCCATGCAAACACAAAGCACAGAAGGAACGTCGCGGTCAGGCTAGGCATGATCATCGGCACCACGATGCGGAAGAACGTGGTGGCCGGGGACGCACCGTCCACCATCGCCGCCTCCTCCACCGAGCGGGGGATTTGGGCGAGAAAGTTAGACATGATCCACACGGCAAGCGGGATGTTGAACGCCATGTAAACGAGGATCAACCCGATATGGGTGTCCAGAAGCCGGGTCACACGGAACATCAGGAAGACCGCGAACACCACGATGATCGGGGGCATGATGCGTTGGGACACGATCCAGAACAAGATGTCCTCGTTTTTCATCGGGCCGAACTTGAACTGGAATCGGGTCAGGGCATAGGCGGCCAAGGCCCCGAGCGCCGTAGCCAAGACCGCGCTCGTACCCGCGATGATCAGGCTGTTGGCGTAAGGGAGAAGTAGAGCCTCCCGTTCCACCGTGAAGATCCGAACCCACCATCGCGACGTGGGGGTGAAGTCCACGCCGGGGAGGAACTTCGGCCCCAGAAACACGTCGTTCCTCTCCTTGAACGAAGTGGTCACCGTCCAGAATAGGGGGGCTATCACCACCATGGTCCACGCCAGGAGCGCGGTGTACACAAAGACCCTGCCGAGACGTGTTCGCATGTCTACTCCAGCCTCACGTCCCGAAACCGCCGGGTGAGGGCCAAGAACACAGTGGACGCCACGAGCACCGCGAGGAACAAGCTGAACGAGATCGTGGCCCCATAGGCCAAGTCGAACGCCCGGAACCCCATGCTGTAGCCGTACATGGTGAGGCTCTCCGTGCTCCGCCCCGGCCCCCCTCCCGTCATGATGTAGACGATGTCCATAATCTTGAAGCTCTCCATGGTTCGGAGCAGGATGGCCGCGATCGACGCCGGCGCCAGCATGGGCAGGGTCACATTCCAGAAGAGCTGCCACCCCGAAGCTCCATCTACCTTCGCCGACTCCACGTAGTCACGGGGGATCGCTTGCAGCGCGGCAAACAGGATCATGAGCATAAACGGAGTCCACTGCCACACATCGGTGATGATGATCGAATAGATGGAGAGCCGGGTCTCAGTAAGCCAACCCACCGCCGGCAACCCCAGCCGCTGGAGGATCCCGGTGATCGGCCCTCGGCCTAGGTCGAATATCATGCGCCACATATAGCCCACGGCGATCGGGGTAAGCATCATCGGGATCAAGAACAACACCTGGAAAACCCCGCGCCCCCGTACCTTCGTATCCAGTAGGAGAGCGAGGCCAAGCCCAAGCAGGTACTGTAATGCCACCGCGGGGATAACGATGCGGATCGTCACAGAAAACGCATTCCAGAAGCGCGCATCGTTGATGAGGCGCGTCCAGTTCCGCAGGCCAGCGAATCCGATGCGGAGGCCGCCTGCCTCGAACCTGGCCTCGCCGAACGCGAGGGCCAACGTAAACAGCAGGGGAAATATGGTGAAACAAAGGAGGAGGACTACGGTGGGAGTCAAGAAGGCTCGCCCTTGTCGCCGCGCGGCTTTCCCGATCACGCTTGCCCCTCCATTCACATACAGGCCCCGGGGGCCGTAGCGCCCCCAGGGCCTGTTCCCCTTCCCGGGCGCCCTACGGAACTGGTGGCAACCCTAGAGAGAGCCGGAATGCCTTGAGCTGGTTGGCGCGCCCAAGCTCGTCGGTGATCTGCTCCCAGAGCCTGGCCGCCTCGTCCAGCGCCGCCCTGGCCGTCTTCTGGCCAGCCGCCGCGAGGGCCAGTTGGGCGTCCAAGGCCGCGAAATACCGGGCCGCCCCGGGGATCCTGAGGTCGGCCTGCACGTTGGGATGGGCAATCGTATCGCGGATCGCCCCAAGGTAGTCCGCCGGGTTCACAAACCCGAAACCGTACCATCCCGCCAGCCTCTCGAAGTGCGAGGCCCGGTACGGATTGAACCCGGTCTCGGCGGTCGTGACGCTGATGTAGCTGTTCTCCGGCCGGGACAGGTACGAGATGAAGTCGAAGGCGGCGGCGATGTTGGGGCTGTTCCTGTCGATTGCCGCTACCCAACCGCCGAACGCGAGGTACCCCGCCTGGTTGGGCTCCACGACCGTCACCCACTTCCCTTGAGCGAAGTCCCACACTTCTGTGGAGCCGGGGAGCAGAGCGTAGCCAACCTTACCCCGGACCCGGGACACCGGATCCACGTCCGAGATGACGCCGATATCGCCCCAGTCAATGGCCATGGCGGCTACGCCAGAGGCGAACACGCTGCGGACCTCCCCGGAGTCCATCATGATCATGCCCGGGACGCCGAACCTCATGATCTCCAGGTAGTCCTCAAGGGCCCTGATGTGGCCCGGGGAGTTGATGCGGGCCCTCATCGTGACCGGGTCGAAGAACAGCCCGCCGGGCTGGTCGGGGAGGGCCACGTACCCCACGGCGCGGGAGAAGAAGCACCAGTCCGCCTGACCTGCGTACCGGCGCGGCTCAACCACGCCGTAATTCATGATCCCATCGCCGTCCCAGTCCCAACCGTGGAAGAACTCGGCGATGTCGCGCACTTGTTTCCACGTGCGGGGCGGGACGGGCAGATCGTACCCGAACCTCGCCTTGAACCTGGCCTGGTATTCCGGGTTCTCGAGCGCGTCCCTGCGGTAGTAGAAGATGTGAGAGTCACCGTCCATGGGAACGGCGAAGATCTGCCCTCCCCACGCGACGATCCGATCGCGGTACACAGGGAGGATGTCCTCCCACGCGATGTGAGGATCGGCACCGATGAGGGTGTCCAACGGGACCAGGAACCCGGCATCAGCGAAGTCAGGCAGCCAAGCGGCCGGGGCGATCACGATGTCAAACAGGGCCTGCCCCAACGCGAACGACGCGAACATCTTCGGGTAGAGCTCGCCCCACGGCGCGGTGACAAGCCTGACCCTGGCGCCTGTCAGCCGCTCCCAGTCGGGGGCGAACATCTGCACCGGCCTAGCGATAAAGGGGGGGGGTTGAGTGAACACCGTGATCGTAACACCCTCAAAACGGCGCGTCTGCGCCAAGCCTACAGCACAGCACGACGCCACCAGCAATGCCAGTATCCCAAATGCCACAAACCTTCGCATCCTGCACCTCCTCCTAAAATGGACAGAACACAACACCTCAGGCGAAGAGACGCGCTACGGGTGTTCCCTATCCCCTGCTCTCACCTCCTTTTGCCTGGGACAAATCCGCTTCGCCAGTAGTGTACACGGGAACCCTCCGCCAGTCAACACCCGACTCTTGGTGCGCCAGGAGATCGTTACCATGCAGGGCGATTGGCGAAGAGATAGTTGAGGGAAGGCGGTGCTCCTCCCAACTGAACTTCCCCCTGTAGGAGGCCCGGCGAAACGTCGGAAATCCTTGCACAGAGCGCGTTTGCGGCTATGAGG
>CAYSZC010000024.1:0-11623 GCA_964435345.1 uncultured Thermotogaceae bacterium | reverse complement strand
GTCCTCCTCTTTCTGGCCCTCCTGGCGGCGGAGCGCAAGCGGGCTTGGAAGCCCCACTGACCGGTTCAGGCGCTGGCCAGCGCGGCGACGATCGCCCGCAGGGAGATCGTCGACCTCGCGTCGTTCGGGGCGAGCGCTCCCGGTCCGGTCCTCCTCCAGGAGTTCGGGATCAGCCCGGATGCCGTAGTGCAAGCGGCGAAACGCGTCCTCGCCCGAGTTGTCGGCCCGAACGAGAAGGACTACCATGCCTACGCGGGCCCGTAGCTCAGGGGTAGAGCAGCCGGCTCATAACCGGTTGGTCGCAGGTTCAAACCCTGCCGGGCCCAGAAACCGGTTCGCTGGTGCCCTGCCGGCCGGCAGGGCGGCGCGGGTTGTTGAGGAGGGAGATGCGGAAAATCTTCGTGCACGTGGACGGCAGTTCCCGCGGCAACCCCGGGGAATCCTCGGTCGGGGTTCTCGTCACCGACGACAAGGGGCAGGTGCTCCAGCAGGCGTCCAAGCTCATCGGCCGGGCCACGAATAACGTGGCCGAGTACAAGGCCCTCATCGAGGGGGCCCGTCTCGCGATCGGCCACTCCCCGGACGAGGCGGTGTTCCTCACCGACAACCAGCTCGTCGCTAACCAGGTGAACGGGTTTTACCAGGTGCGGGAGCCTCACTTGGAGCACTTGAACCACCTCGCGCTCGACCTCCTGGCCAAGCTCCCTCGCTGGCGGGTCAACTTTGTGGAGCGGGAGGTCAACAACGCCGCCCATCGCTTGGCGGAACAGGCGTTTCGCGAGCGGAGCCGCCAGGAACGGGAGCGACGAGACCTCGTCCGAGAGATCGAGTTCCTCCTCGACGGCCTCTCGGTGGAGGACCTGCGCCGCTTGCTTGGGCACGTGCGCAGCCTTCGCGCTCAGGGCTGATGCGGATCGTCCTGCAACGGGTGACCGAGGCGAGCGTCCGCGCCCAAGGTCACGAGATCGCCCGCATCGGCCGCGGCCTCCTCCTTCTGGTGGGAATCGGAAAGGGAGACAGCGACGACGAATTGGGGTTCTGGTCTCGGAAGATCCCCGAGCTGCGCGTGTTTCCGGACGAGACGGGTCGGATGAACCGGTCGCTACGCGACGTCGGAGAGGAGATCCTGTGTGTGTCCCAGTTCACGCTGTACGGCGACGCCACCCAGGGCCGGCGGCCGGACTTCGAGCGGGCCGCTCCAGGGACAGCAGCAGCAGCCCTGTACGAACGTTTTCTGGACATGCTCCGGGGGCAGGGCCTCGCCGTGCAGAGCGGCGTGTTCGGGGCACACATGGAGGTCTCCCTCGTCAACGACGGGCCGGTGACCTTGATCTTGGAGCGCCCGCCGGCACAATTGGGGCACACCTAAGGAGGGTTTCATGGCCGCAGTCCCTAAATCACGGAGGTCCCATCGCGAGGTGAGGCTGCGCCGCACCCATTGGCGGGCCCACATGGTGCCCGCCACGGCGTGCCCGCACTGCCACGAGTTCCGTCTTCCCCACCGGGTGTGCTCGTCGTGCGGGCACTACAACGGAATGGCCGTGGTGGAGATGGGAGCGAAGAAGAAGTAGCCCGTCACGAAACCGGGCGCCCCTCCACCAACAGGATGGGCAGCGTCACCACCATCAGCATCGCCCCGAAGAGGAACGCGGCCGGAAACCCGATGAACTCGGCGAGGTAGCCCCCGGCAAGGGCGCCCAGCACGTTCCCCAGGCCCGCCACCGCGTTGTATAGCCCCAAGCCTTGTCCCTGGAGACCGCTTGGGGACAAGCGGGAGACGGTGGCGGTGACGGAGAGCTGGAAGAAGGCCCACGTTGCCCCAGCTACACCCCACAGCGGGGGCAAGAGCCAGCGCGCGGTCGCAGGTGTGGCTAGGGCGAACCCGACGAACATCCCGGCCCGGCCGAGGAGGGCCAGCGCCGCAGCCGGGCGGTGCCCCCACTTCCTCACCGCTCGCCGCGCTAACCCGAACGCAAGCACGCTCACCCCGTGGTGGGCCACGAGCAGGGCGAACACGAGCTCGCTCGGCCAGCCCAGCTTCTGGCGCACGAACACGGGGAACGGGGCGAACACTATGGAGAACCCGACGAACGCGAGAAACGCCGCGTAGTAGCACAGAATAAGATCTGGGCCGAACGCGGTCCGCCCCTGGAGAAACCGCACGAACTGCGCGGGACGAAGGACGTCGTACAACTGCACGGGGCCATAGCGAAAGCTCTCGTAGAGGAAGTTGCCCACCGACACGGCGAGATCCCGGAACGACCGGGCCTCCACGCGAACCCTAGGCTCGCGGATCTCCCGCACGGCGAGCACCACCGCAGCGAGGGCCAGCGCCGCCACAACGAACCCCAACGACCGAAGCCCCCATCCCTCGCCGAGCCATCGCACGACGAGCGAGGTCCACGCCCCGCCGAGGGCGAGGCCCACGGTCCATCCCACCCCGCTGTACACGTTGAACCGAGCGATCTCCGTCTCCCACTCCACCTTGGGGACCCCACCGAGAAGGAGGAGGATGGACACGGAGGCGCCGGCCATCCAGGCGAGGGCCACCCAGCCGCTGACGAGGAAGAGCTCCGGCGTCCGGGTGAGGAACGGCATCGCGAGGTAGGCGGCGGCGACGCCGAAGAAACTCAGCACCACAAACGGACGGCGGCGGGCGGTGGCATCAAGCAGCCGGCCCCAGACCAGGCTCGCCGCGACGGTCATCAGGCTCCCCACCGCGGCCAGCGCCCCCACGTCCGCCGCGCTCCCCCCCAGGAAGTGGGCGTACAAGGGCAGAAGCGGTGACGCCGCCCCCATCGCGGCGTTGGCCATCACGAACGCCCAATACCACCGCGGTGCTTTCATCCGGCCTTCATCGCGGCCACGGTCTCCCGGAGGGCGCCGGGCTCGGGGATCTCGAGCACGAGGGGTCCCGCGTAACCCCGTTCCTCCAGGGCCGTCAACGCAGCCCGCCACGGAACGGTCCCGCGGCCGAGGGCAAGGTGCTCGTCCCGTTCCCCGTGGTTGTCGTGAAGGTGAACGTGTACGAGGCGTTCCCCCAGCGCCGCGACATAGGCCGCAAGATCGCCACCCACGGTATGGAGGTGCCCAAAGTCAAGGCACGCCCCGATCTCGGGGAATCCGTCCAGCACACGCGCGTGATCGTCTGGGGTGTACACCATGTCCCAGCCCCGGCCGCGCTGCTTGTTCTCGACGGCCAGCCGAACCCCATGCCGCCGCGCGCGAGCGAGGACGGCCTCCAGCGCGAACAGGAACCTTCGCCAGGCGAGATCCCGCTCCCCGTCGAGGGCGAGGTAGTCCTCGTCCACATGCCCGGGGTGGATCACCACGAGGCGCGACCCTACCTCGGCGGCGAGGTCCACGGTCTGGACCACCTCCCCCAGCGAGGCGGCAGCGAGAGACGGGCTGGGGGACGCGAGGTTCACCCCGTAGATCGGGGCGTGGACGGTGCACCACAACCCCAGGCCCTCGAGGCGCTCGCGGAGGCGCCTTCGCTCGACGGGCGATAGCTCCGTGGGGTGGGCGGCCCGCGGATCGGCCCGCAGCTCGACCCCGCCGAGGCCGAGGTCATGCGCCAGGGAGAGCCAGCGACTCACATCCATCCCCGGCACCAAGGCGGTGGACAATCCGAGCCGTCGGGAGTCCATGCTAGGCCATGCGGAGCCCGCCGTTGGCGGACACCGTTTCCCCGGTGATGTACCCCGCGTCAGCGGAGCAGAGGAACGCAATCACGGCCGCGATCTCCTCTGCTTGGGCCACGCGCCCCAGCGGGATCTGGGCCCGGATCTCCTCGCCGCGGGTGGCCAGCGCCTCCTGGTTGATCTCGGTGGCCACGAACCCCGGGCATACCGCGTTTACGGTGATCCCGAGCGGGGACACGGCCAGGGCGAGAGACTTCGTCAGGCCGAGGAGCCCGGCCTTGGCCGTGGCGTAGTGGACCCCGTGGGCCGCGCCGGTCAGCGCGCGGAGGGAAGAAACGTTCACGATCCGCCCGAACTTCCCCTCGCGCATGTAGGGGACCGCAGACCGAGCGCAGACGAACGCCGCGGTGAGGCCCACCGTGAGCATTCGATCCCAATCCTCGAGGGATAGCTCTTCCCACGGGACCCGCTGCACGTAGCCGGCGTTGTTCACGAGGATGTGAAGCCCGCCCAGCGCCTCGGCGGCCTCGTGAACCACGCTCCGGGCCCGCTCGAGGTCGGCGAGGTCGGCCTGGAGAAGCACCGCCCGACCGCCCAAACGCTGCACGTCCGCCGCCACCTCCTCGGCCGCGGTGCGCTGGGTGCGGTAGGTCAGGGCGACATCGCACCCTGACGCGGCGAGCTTCACGGCGGTGGCGGCGCCGATTCCCCGCGAGCCGCCGGTCACGAGCGCACAACGCTTCATCCGTCCCCCCTCAGGTTCCAAACAACCGGTCCCCGGCGTCCCCGAGCCCGGGCCGGATGTAGCCATGGGAGTCGAGCTCCCGGTCGAGGGCCGCCGCGTACACCGGGACGTCGGGGTGAGCGCCCTGTATCGCCCGCAACCCCTCCGGCGCGGCGACAAGGCACAGGAACCGCACATCCCTCGCCCCCCGACCCTTCACGACGCCCACGGCGTGGGCGGCCGAGCCGCCGGTGGCGAGCATCGGGTCCACCACGATCGTCAGGGCGTCGTTCAGGTTGGCGGGGAGCTTCACGAAGTACTCTACGGGCCGGAGGGTCGCCCGATCGCGGTAGATCCCGATGTGTCCGACCCGAGCGCTGGGGATGAGGGCGAGGACTCCATCGAGCATCACGATCCCCGCCCTGAGGACCGGTACCAGGACCACCGGCCGGGCGAGTTCCATGCCCTGGGTCCGCTCGAGCGGGGTCTCCACCTCCGTCTCCCGCAGCGGAAAATCCCGGGTGATCTCGTACACCATGAGCGCGGTGATCTCCTCGAGGATCTGGCGGAACTGAAGGCGATCCGTGCGCTGGTCGCGGAGCTTGGTGAGCTTGGCCTGGATCAACGGATGCTCGACGAGGATGAACGCTCCCATACCGAGCTTGTAGGGTAGCGCGCTCCCGCGTGGGCGCAACCCTCAGCCACAAATATCGCACGAACCCGTTGTTCGCCGCCGAGATCCCCGAGCACGCCGGGAAAGCGGTTGTTGGGAAAGAGCCTGGACTATCAGCCGCTTCTTCTGAGGAACCCAGGAAGCAGGGAACCCAGGAACGAAGTCCCGGATTCCCTGGCGTTGCGCGAAACCGCCTTCTTCCTGGATTCCAGAGCGTCCTGGTTTCCGCATCAGATCAGTGTTTCTCTGCGCGCTCGGCGGTAGCGTGGTGAAGATGTGCAAAATCCGGGTTCAGATGAGCGACAAGTAGGCGTGTTTCTCGTCGAGGATCTTGTCCAGATGGATCTGCCAGAGTTTGAGCGCCTTGTAGAGCGAGGCCACGAGCCACCGCCGCACCTCATCGCGCGGGCCGACCAGGGTGTAAACTCTGGCCTCGAGGCCGCCCTGCGGCGGGCGTTCCTGAAGCCAATGGGCAAGGGCCTCCCCGATATCGCGGAGGGTGGATACGCGCAGCGGATCCAGCTTCGGGGCGAGCCCGAGCGCGGGGATGCACACGGCGACCGACGGCTGCTCGCCATTTCCGATCCCGTGGGCCAGACGTTCTATGTCCCAGAGCAGGGTGTAACAACACGGGTGCTGGGCGAGGAGGGCCAGGGACGCCTTCTCCCCATCCACGAGGGTCCGGGCCAGCGAGAACCGGGCCCGCTCCGCCCACCGTTCGAGCGTCGCGTCGAGCGCCGCTGGGCCCTGACCAACCCCGAGCACGACCTCCCCCGCGACCCGGGCCGCCTCGGCCCGCTCCGCGGTGTGGACTCCGAGCGAACCCGTCAGTGGGTCGCTCCCGTTCCCGGCCTCGGCCCACTGGAGAAAGGCAGCCCCCACCCGGTCGAGCTCGCGCTGCACGAACAGGGGGATGTCCCCGCAGCCGCCAACCCGCGGGCAAACCCGACCCGACCCGATCATCTGCAGGACCTGTTCGAGGCCGTCCAGGAACCGGTGGGCGCACGGCTCGAACCCCCACCGCGGCATCCGGTCCCGCACGAGGATCGCCCACCGGGGAAGCACGATCTCCTCAACGAGGCTGTTCAGGTAGAGGATCTCCTCGTCAAACGCCTCCCGGCCATCAATGCCCGGTGCTTCCCACCATTCGGCGATGCGCCTGTCGGAGACCTTCACCTCTCCCCCTTCTGCACTCCCAACCTCCCCCGGGACCGATGCGCGGGCGACCTGACTTGGAATAAGGAACGACCCCGGAGTGCATTCTACCCAGCCGCCTCGACCCCACAACGGGGACGGCGCGGTACACTTGACCCGTGCCCGCGGCGTTCGTCCCGCTGTTCCTTGCCGTAACCACGGCCATGCTCGGCCTGGGGATCATCGCCCCGATCATGCCGCTCTACGTGCGGGACTTCGGCGCAAGCGGCATCGAGCTTGGGCTCGTGCTCGCCGCGTTTTCCGTTTCCCGACTCATCCTCGGCCCGCTGAATGGCCACCTGTCCGACCGGGTGAACCGGAAGCGCCTCATCGTGGGCGGACTCGCGCTGTACACGCTGGTCTCGCTCGCCTACGTGATGGCGCAGAGCCTGTGGCAGGTGGCCCTGCTCCGGCTTCTCCAAGGCGCGGCGTCCACCCTCGTCACGCCGATCGCACAAGCGTACGTGGGGGATCGGACCGCGCCCGGCCGCGAGGGCCGGACGATGAACATGTTCTACACCTCGCTGTTCCTCGGGATGGGGCTGGGCCCCCTGCTGGGGGGACACCTCGCGGAGCAGTTCGGTCTACGGGCCCCGTTCTACGCGATGGCTCTCCTCGCCGTACTCGCCCTCGCCGGGGTCGCCCTGTTCGTCCCGCCCGACCGCCGCGGGCCCTCAGTCCAGAGGGTCAGCAGCTCGTGGCGGGACCTCGCCCACTCGGCGGACGCGTGGGGGATCGTGGTATACATGGCCACGCGCGGGTTCTGGCGCCAGGCGTTCAATGCGTTCTGGCCCCTCATCGCCGCGGACCACGGCCTCGGGGAGGGCATGATCGGGACCGTGCTCACCCTGTACTTCCTTGGGGAGAGCCTGTTCCAAATCCCGGCGGGATTCCTCGCCGACCGGCTGCCCCGCCGGCCCCAGGTCGTGTTGGGGGGCGTGCTCGCGGCGTCCCCGCTCCTCGTCGTGCCGCTGGTCGGGAACCCGGCGATCCTGCTCGCCCTGTCGTTCGTGATGGGAGCGGCGAGCGCCCTCGGCCGGGGCTCGATCATCGCCCTCCGCACCGAACTGGGGCGCATCTACGGGATGGGGACCCTCGCCGGGGTCCAGGAATCCGCGTTCTCCGCGGGCCAGGCGCTTGGGCCCACCGCAGCGGGGGCCGTCTACACCCTGGCCGGCCTCGACGCCCCGATGTACTTCGCCGGAGCGCTCGGGCTCGTCGGGACCGCGGCGGCGGCGGTCATCCTTTCTCCCCGTCCCTCCTCTCCCAGAACCGTCGAAACCGGTTCTCCTTCCCAGAAATGAGGCGCCGGATGTTCGCGCGGTGGGTGAAGAACACGAGCGGCGCCAGCCCGGCCATCAGCGCGAGCACCGCCGGGTGTGCCGGGTAGCCCCCGTACCGGTCGAGGAGAAACGCCGCCACGGGCAGCGCCACGGACGCCTTCAGGGAACCCAGCGAGACGATCCCGGTGCCGAACACGACGAGGAAGAACACCCCGGCCGCGATCGCCACCGGGAGCGGGGCCAGCGCGAGGAGCATCCCGGCCCCGGCCGCGACCCCCTTTCCGCCCCGGAACCCAAGGTACGGCGAGAACACGTGCCCGAGCACGGCCGCCCCGCCCGCGCAGAGGCCCAGGTACACCGGATCTCCACCTGGCAGGGGCAGACGAGGCAACCAGCCGGCAGCGAGGTACCCCTTGGCCGCGTCCACGGCCATCACCGCGACCCCCACCTTCCAGCCCAGGACGCGCAGCGCGTTCGTGCCGCCCACGTTCCCCGAGCCGCGGCGGCGGATGTCCACGCCGCGCAAGCGCCCCACGATGTACGCGGTAGGGATCCCCCCGAGGAGGTAGCCCAGCACCGCCACGACGACGTAGGAGATCGCGTTCATCTCTTCCCTCCGCTCTCGGCGATGCGCCGGTCCGCCCACGCCACGAGGGCCAGTCCCCCCGACAGCGTGGCGGAGTCCACCTCGACGAGCTCGGCGCTCGTCGGTTCCGCGGCGCCTGCGGTCACCGCGCGACGCAAGCGGTCGCCGGTGATCCCGATCCCAACGGGGTCAGCCCGTGGCATGGGCCCCATGATAGCCCCGTCGCCGTGCCCCGCCAACCGACGGAACCAGGGCCGAGCCGGCGGTGTATATCGGATGAGGTGATCGAAATGCTCAAGTGGCTCACCGTGATCCTGATCCTGGCGGGCTTCGCGCCGGGCCTCGCCCAGTCCGGGCCATCCCCGCTCGGACTCGTCCCCACGCCGGTCCCCGGGCTATCCACGGCGATCTGGACCGAGCGTTCGCAGTACGCCGTCGGGGAGACGGCGCGGATCCACTTCTTCATCTCCCAGGCCGCGTTCGTGTACATCTTCGACATCGAACCCACGGGCCGGGTCCGCCTGATCTTCCCCAACGCGTATTCCCCGAACCCGTTCCGTCCTGCGGGGACGCACACCCTCCCCGACCTGCCGACCTACCAGTTCCGGGTGGCGCCGCCGATCGGCACGCATGCCCTGCAGCTCGTGGCCTGTACCGTGCCTCTTCCCGTGCCGATGGGGTCGCTGGCCGACCCCTACCCCCTCCTTGGGCCGGACGCCGCCTCCGGCCGCGCCAGAGTGCTCGGCCTCGTCCCCGAGCCCAGCCGCGGCTGGTGCGTGACGGCGTGGACCACCTACGAGATCGTGGGAATGCCCGTGCCCGTGACCGGGTTCTGGCCGTGCCCGCCGTGCTGGGGCGTCGGACCCTGCCCGCCGTGCCCGGGGTTCGTGTTCGTGGCCCCGGGCGGCGGCTGGTTCCGCGACCCCTGCGGGACCTGGCGGTTCTTCGCCGGCGGGTGCCCGAGCGGGCCGGGGTGGTGCTGGTTCCTCGGTCCGGACGGGCGGTGGCGCTTCAGCATTCAGATCTGTATCGGGAACTGCCCGTAGCGAGGGCCAGCCACCCCGGGGGGAGGGGCTTCCCCGGCCCCTCCCCCCACCTCCCTCAGCGCGCATTCGTAGCCAGCCAGGCCCGGAGGAGCGTGTGGGCGGCGGCCTTGTCCATCGGCTGGTTCCCGCTCCCACAGCGCGGGGAGAGCACGCACCGCGGGCAGCCGTCTCGGCACGGGCAGGACGCAAGGAGCTCGACCGTTCGGGCGACCCAATCCTGGACACGCGCGTGAAGCGCCGCGGCAATCCCGATCCCTCCCGGGTACGCGTCGTACACGAGCACCGTGGGCCGGCCCGTGTCCGGATGGAGCAGGGACGAGACCCCACCCACGTCGCCAGGCTCGCACATCACAGCGAGAGGGACAAGCGCAACCAGAGCGTGCTCCGCGGCGTGCAGCGCGGAAGGCCAGTCACAAGCCGCAAGTCGGAAGTCACAAGTTCGACCCGCGACTGGTGACTTGTTGCTGTCCTCGCGACTGTCCTCGCCCCACGTAAGCCAAACCCCCTCCGAGTCGAACTCCACCGGCGGGAGATCGAGCGGCCGCACGTCCACGACCCGGCCCCGATCAAGGACCTTGTAGCCGGGGATCGCCTCCCGGACGAAGACAGTCCCCAGTCCCACGTCGCAAGTCACAAGTCCAGAAGCCGACTTCTGAATGCGGGCCTCCTCGGTCGTAAGGGCCTTGGAGGTGAGCCCGTCCGTGGATGGCTCGGCCTCGGCCACCCCGCGGTCGAGGTCCAGCGTGCGCACCCGGAACGCCTCGCCCTGGTGGAGGAACACCGCCCCGGGGAACGCCTCGCGCCGAGCGCGGTGCTCGTCCCACGTCTCGATCACCTCTCCCGCGACGAGGAGCTGGACCTGCCGCGCGGTGAGGGCGTTCAGGGACACCGCCTCCGCCGGACGGACCCGACCGGCGTAGGACCACCCGCTTGGGGTCTTGGCGAGGAGTCCGGCCCGTTCGAGGGAAACCGCGTCCTCGTCGTCCGTCCCAAGGGCGGGGAGTTCGTCCCGGCGCAGCGGGAACTCCGCCGCCGCGCACAGGAGGTGCCGGACGGCGAGCTCCTTGTGGTGCGGGTTGAGCACCGGGATCTCGGCCGTGCCCTCTACGAGCTCCCGCGGACGATGGAGGAAGTAGCGGTCGAGGGGGTCGTCCTGCGGCATGTACACAACCAACGCATCGCGCCCGGCGCGTCCGGCCCGGCCGGCCTGCTGGCGGGCGGAGGCCACCGACCCCGGGTACCCGACAAGCACCACTGCGTCGAGACCGCCCACGTCCACCCCTAGCTCGAGGGCGCAGGTCGAGGCCACCAGGCGCAGGCGCCCGTCCCGCAGCCCCTGCTCCAGCTCGCGGCGTTCCTCTGGGCGGTACCCCGCGCGGTACGATGCCACGGTAGGACGGTCACAAGTCCCAAGTCTCAAGTCCGACTTTCGACCTTCGACTTGTGACTGTGTTCGCGCTGCTTGGGCCAACGCCTCGGCCATCCGCCGCGACGGGAGGAAGGCGAGCGTCTGCCGCCCCTCCCGCACGAGGAACGTGCACAGTTCCACCGCCTGCTGAAACGAAGAAGCCTCAGGATCGCGGTCCGGCTCCCAGGTCCACCACGTACGCACCCCGTAGGGCGAGCCGTCCCCGTCCACGACCTGTACCGGCCGTCCGAGGAGACGCTCTCCGAGGAGGCGGGGGTCGCCGGTGGTGGCCGAGGCCACGGCGAAGGTCCACTGCGCGCCGTACCGGGCGAGCACCCGCGACAACCGCCGCAGGAGCAAGGCCACGCCGGACCCGAACACGCCGCGGTACCAGTGCCCCTCGTCCACCACCACGTACCGCACCCCCTTGAGGAACGGGGCCCAGCGGTGGTGCCACTCCAGGTACTGGTGCAGCGCGTACGGGTTCGTGAGGAGGATCCGCCCTTCCGAACGCAGCCGGGGCCGACGGTGGGTCGGAGTGTCCCCGTCGTACACCCCGACTTTGTCCCCGAGCCCCAGAGCCGCGGCGAGCGCGGTCCACTTCCCGAGCTGATCCTGGGCGAGGGCCTTCATCGGGTACACGAGAAGCGCGGTGGCGGTGGGATCCTCGGCCAGGGCCGAGACCACGGGAAGCGACATCGCGAGCGTCTTCCCCGACGACGGGCCGGTGGCGAGCACGACGTCCCGCCCGGAAAGTAGATGCCCCATCGCCTCCGCCTGGTGGGCGTAGAGGCGGATCCCCTCCCGGGCCAGCCACGCCTTGGCCGGCAGCGGGAGCTCTTCCGGGGGCTCGGCATAGGCGGCGGGCCGGGGCGGGATCTCAAGGGCAGCGATCACCTGCCCCCGGTACCACGGCTCCGCGGCGAGGCGCGCCAGAAGGTCAGCCGTGATCGGTCACCCGTTCCAGGAGGAGGGCGAGCAGCCGGGCCAGGGTGACGACGTCCTCTCGATTGTGGGCGATCACGGGCACGAGCGGGGCCACCGACCCGGTGCGGAGGTAGTTCT
>CAYSZC010000023.1:0-11724 GCA_964435345.1 uncultured Thermotogaceae bacterium | reverse complement strand
GGCTCTGACAAGCTGACCGCTGGTAGAACGCGCATCACGTCGCGCTTCGCGCCTAGGTCAATACCATTGCCCTCTGGGGGAGAGGAGAAGGTGAGGGGGCGTCCGTAGTGAGGGGAGCTGCGTAGGGGAGAGGGCACGCCCACCATTACAGGACAACAGCGACGGTGTTCCTCACATGGGCTGCCAGTCCGGCGAGAAACGCCCGCTCGTCCGTCCTGCCGCTGAGCGCCCCCGGATGGACCACCACGACGAGTTCGTAGGTATGGGGAACGCCGTAGTCCTCTTGCGGGAAGAACAGGGGGTTCCAGCCCTGCAGCTCCACCGCCAGCTCCCAGTTCAGGCAGGCGCTGGGGGCACGAAGTGCTCCCGACAGCGGGGCTCGTAGCCCTCCAGGCCGGCGATCAGCACCTCGGGACCTACGCTTGTAGGTTGTCCGTCCACCAGTCGTTGGGACCTCGTAGCTGGCGATCCGCACACCGTACAGACAGCAGTGAGCTTGACTGTTTCGTCGGCCAGAGAGAGAAGCACCGGCATCGCCCCAAACGGCTCGCCACGGAAGTTCAGGTCGAGTCCGGCCACGATCACTCTCTTCCCCAGCCCCACGAGATCCTCGCACAGTGCGGGGAACTCCGGGCCGAAGAAGTGGGCCTCGTCGAACGCGTAGAGATCCGTGATCCGTAACCCGTGATCGGTAACGAGCCCGGAAAACCGCCCCCAAGAGATGTCCACCGGTAGACGACGACAGGGGAAGGACCGGCCGTAGTGGGTGACAACCTCCTCAAGGGAGTACCGGGTGTCGAGCTCGGGCTTGAACAAGAGGATCTGCTTCCGTGCGATCCTCGCCCGCTCCACCCGCCGGAGGAGTTCCTCCGTCTTCCCCGAGAACATGCACCCCGTCACCGCTTCCAATCGCCCCGGCATACACGGATGGTAGCGGATGTACGGGGACGAAGCCAGAGTCATCTTCTACAGTTGGCACGGCCGTGGACACTGAGAATGGCGAGCTGATGGCGCCGGGGGTCCGAGAAACGCAAAAATGCGGTGCTAAGCCACACATGCCCTCTCACCCGATCGTTTCACGCTACGATGCTGGTGGTAAGGGGAGGCCCCTGTTCGTACGTCAGAAGCGAGTCGGCGGCTACACGTACCTGCAGCTGGGGGAGAACCGTCGGGTGGACGGCACGAGCAGCGGGTGGTGGCCACCCTGGGGCGAGCGGATGCGCTCGCGCTAAGGGTGGCGTGGATGCGCTGCTGCGCTCGCTGGGGTGTGGCCGATCATGTCAAGTGACCCCCCTGTGATCATGCAACGTGACCCCCCCTGGAGAGAGCCCGTGAGAGGCCTACCAGCAGGGAGGCCTGGCAGCGTTGGGGGAGCGCACGTGGGTCCTCGTTGGTTCGGACGCCTGTGGGAGGAGCTGGGGGTACGGGAAGTCTTGGAGGAGAAGCTTACGGGCCGGAAGTTCTCCTTCTCGGTAGAGCGGGCTGTGTTCGCCAGTGCCGTACACTGCCTGTTCGAGTCGGGGTCTACCATCGGATTTGGGCTCTACCGGCTTTCGTGTGGGTAGAGGCACATGTGTACCGTCACCCGCCATGCCAAAGCAAGCCACCAAGGACACGAAGAACGTACAACCCGAATAGTGCATCTCTCGGCGGAAACCGCTGCGAGAGGCTACTCGGGGATTGCAGCGTGAATCGCAGGTCGGGTTACCGGCGGGTTCCCCGAGAACTCCGCCTGGTTGTGGCAGAAGAGGTGTCCCGGTGGTGAACAGAGGCTTCCCTCCATACGGAAGGCATCCGCCGCGTGGTGCTCTGGCACTTGGTGTCCTTGGTGTCCTTCGTGGTGAGATCAGGAACGCGGTTCACAAGCACGGGTGGAGATCCAACCCTCCATGGCGCGGGTCGCTTACCTACACGTTTTCCGGAAGAGCCCGAGGAAGAGGAACGCCTCGCCCGGGAGGCGCGCGGACCTTGCTGACTGCTCTCCTTGACCGGGAACGAAGAGAGGGGGAGGGACCTTAGGTCCCTCCCCGAGGCGAGGAACAGGAGGCCAGGAAGCGGCTCTCGACCGCACGCCGTACCGATTCGAACGGTGGCCAGTTGGGGTTGGAACCCCCGCTCGGCCGGCACCACGCCTTGGACCCGCGGCCGTGCCCCGAACTCAGGCTACTCGCTCGGGCGCCAGCCCAAAGGACAGGGCGCACCACGCGATGCCGCGTGTGCGCCCAACGACACAGACGGGTGGCTCAGTCCGGCACGCGGACGATCCGCCAGTAGTCCCAGACCGTGTTCAGGAGACGATCGAAGTCGTCGCGGCTGGCCGGCTTGTTGAGGAACCCCGCCGCCCCGGAGTCGTAGGCCCGGGCCATTTCCTCGTCGCTTGTGGACACCGTAAGCACGACCACCGGGATCTTGCGCAGCTTGTCGTCCTCCTTGATCTTGTCCAGGACAGCCTGCCCCGTCACCTTGGGAAGGTCCAGGTCAAGAAGGATGAGGTTCGGCCGCGGGGCGTCCTTGCGCTTCCCCTTGCGGAACAGGAAGTCAAGGGCCTCCGCCCCATCTTCCACCCAGTGCAGGTCGTAGCGCGTCCCGGCTTGCTCCAGGCCACGCACGGACCTCTCGATCAGTTCGTAGTGAGACTCGTCGTCTTCTACCACCAGGACGATCATTCGCCGCTCAACGGGCATCGCTCTCCACCCCTTTGTTCGCCGGCACGCGAGGTATCGTGAAACGGAACGTCGTCCCGTTGCCAACCTCCGACTCCGCCCATATCCGCCCGCCGTGCTCTTCCACGATCCGACGGCAGATCGCCAAGCCGGCCCCGGTGCCTTCGGTTTTGCGGTTCAGCTTCTTGAAGATCCCAAAGATGATGTCCAGGTAGTCGGCTTCGATGCCAGGACCGTTGTCCCGCACGTAGAAGAGGTCTGAGTCCCCGCGATGGGGCTTCCATCCTACCTCGACCGTCGGCAAGGCGTTGTCGTTGAACTTGGCCGCGTTGTGGATCAGATTCTGGAACACGTCCCGGAGCAGAGAGGGCACGGCCCACACCCGAGGAAGGTCGTCCGCGATCCTCACGCTCACCGATCTGATCCTGTCGCCGAGATCCTCGCACACATCCTGCGCCAACCGCCCCACGTCCACCTGCTCGTACCTCGTGGGGTCAATGCGCATCTGGGACAACCTCGTCAGATCCTCGATGAGTTGGTCCATGCGCTTCAGTCTCCCCTGGGCCTTCTCCAGATCCGCGCGCACCTCGGGCGGCAGCTCCCCGTTGCTGTGCCGATCGAGGATGTGCGTGAGGTACCCGAGAGCGGACTGGGTGGGGCTGCGCAGGTCGTGCGAGACGACGTGGCTGAAATTCTTGAGGTTCTTGTTGACCTCGTTGAGGTGGGCCTTCTCCTGCAGCAAGGCCTCTTCCAACCTCTTGAGCTCGGTGATGTCGGCGTAGTAGTCAATGCGCCCGCCCTTGTACCGGCTGGTCTCGATCGGAATGGAGCGGTACTGAATGACCCGTTCCCCGCGGCCCGCCCCCGAACGAATCCGGGTGATGTAACTGTCAACTCCCGCCCCGGAGCGATAGGCGTCCCGCACCGCAGCGCTGTACTCCTCTTCCTTGTCTAGGGCGCCAGCGATTTGCTGTACGACGCGATCGGACGGAAGGCCAGCGAGACTGTCCCGTTGGATACCGAAGAAACGCTGCACCGCCTGGTTGGCCCATAGGACCCGCTTCCGTTCGTCCCACAGGATGACGCCCAGGTCCATCGTATCGATGCCGTCCTCGATCAGGAACCGGTACCTCGCCTCTTGCTCGCGCAGCTTGTGCTCGAGGGATTGAACCTCGGACCGGTCCTGGGCCTCAAGCACGGCCACCTTGCCGGTGACCCGCCGGGCCTGGAGTTCGACGGTGATGGCGCGCCCTCCCTCGGACAGGAACCGCAGCCTTTCCTGGCGCAGCTCGCCTCGCTCAAATAGACCCTTCAACAGGTCCTTGAAGTGCTCGATGTCCTGGGGATGCACGTACTCCGAGATCTGTAGGGACTGGCGCTGTGGCCAACCGAGGAGTTCTCGGGATCTGCGGTTCCTCCGGCTTACGTTGCCCCGGTTGCTCACGACATGGATGATGTTGAGGGAGTTCTCGAAGAACTCCCGGCCGTACCAGTCCTCAAGTCGCTCGTGGATCTCCCGACGATGGGTTCGTTGCTCCCACAGGTAGCCGATCCCGCGCCCCAGCACGGCGTCCCCCGCGAAGAGAAGCGGGACCACTATCCACATCCAGGGTTGGATCTGCGTGAACTCCGGTATCACGAGCGCCGGGACGGCCAACAGGACCGCGCCGGCCCAAGCGGCCACCGTCCCCGACCACCCCAACAAGAACGCCGCGACGAACAGGGCGAGTCCCACCGCCCCCAGCAGCACGGGGGGGTGTCCCCCCAGAGCAGCGCTCCAACCCGACGGGATCGCCGTGCCCCACAGGATTACAGCGCACGCCCCGAACGCACCGACGCTGATCCACACCCGTCTCCGCTGGGTCATCTTCTCTGGCATCGCCCGACTATGCGCGGTCTAGGGTTACCGGCCAAGGACACGGGTCACCCCACGCCCCTCGTCTGGACTCAGATGATGACCGCTTCGTCGGTGTACACGGAGAAGGGCTCGATCAGGCGCTTCAGGTAGTCCTCTTTGAGGACGGAGATGCGGCGGTTGTTGATGGCCACGATGCCGCGGGACTCGAGCTCCCCCAGGGTGCGGATCGCGGTCTTCGAGGACACCCCGGCCATCTCGGCAAGCTCCGCCCGGGACATCTCGAGACCGAGACGGTCGAGGGCCACGATGAGACGAGACAGGCGCTCCTTGGACGACGCGTAGGACCGCTCGGCAAGCTTGTTCTGGAATGCCTTGAGTTCCTGGGAGATGTGCTCGAAGAACCGGAAGATCGTCTTCGGGTAGTGCTCGAGGAAATAGAAGAAGTCCCCCCGCTCGATGAACCCGATCTTGGAGGGGACGAGGGTCTTGGCGTACGCGTTGTGGAGGCCCTTGTCGAACAGAGTCGTTTCCCCGGCGAGGGCGCCGGGGCCGACGATCTTGAGGATCTGGGACTTCCCCTTGGAGCTGCGCTTGACGAGTTTCACCGCTCCGGAGAACACGAGATAGAAACCGAACGCCGGGGCCCCTTCCATGAACAGAAGCTCTTCCGCACCGTAGTCCATGGTACGCACCAACCCATCGAGCTTCTTCAGGTCATCCGGCTTCAGATCCCCGAACACGCGAAAGTCTTTGAGTTCGGCCATTTCGCCCCTGGGCGACAGTCTACCGGATGGCCGGCAAGCGCGTCAAATCTTGTGCACCCCCGACCCCCCTCATAGAATGGAGGCGCGCCGGGGTGGCGGAATTGGCAGACGCGCTGGACTCAGGATCCAGTGGGGTATCCACTCCCTGTGTGGGTTCAAGTCCCACCCCCGGCACCCGTGTTCACGCCCGCTGCCTCCGCGCAGCCCAGGCAGGCGATCTCCGCGTCCCGCCGCGCGGACTTCCCCAGGTGCCGCGTTGGCTGGGGACCATGCTGCGGGCGGGGGAGGCCGCGGTCCTGTGAGCCGTAGGCCCGCGGCATCCACGGTTTCTCACACAAGCTCCTCCTCGCCCCAGGGCCCGCCCGGTGAGCGCCTAACCGAATGCGCCCGCCAACGCCCCGACGAGGGCAAGCGCCCCCCCAAGCACCCACAGCCGGACCACGACCTGCGGCTCCGGCCAGTTGGGCCCGGGGAACCGGTGCGGCCAGGACACCGATCCGGCCTCCAGGTGATGATGGAACGGGGCCATCTTGAGGAGCCGCACCCCGGTCAGCTTGTAGCTTCCCACCTGGAGGATCACGGACAGCGTCGTCAGGACGAACAGTCCCCCGAGAAGGGGCAACAAAAACAGCGCCCCGCCGGCGAACGCGAGCCCAAAGAGCAAACCGCCGAGGCCCATCGAGCCCACGTTCCCCATGAATACCCGTGCCGGATAGGCGTTCGCCCATAGGAACCCTCCCCCGGCCCCCATTCCGAGGAGGGCAACCCCCCCTAGTTCGGGATTGCCCCACACGGACGGGAGGAGTCCCAGGAGGGCGAGGAGCCACGCCCCGGTGGCGAGGCCATCGAGGCCATCGGCGAGGTTGACCCCGTTGACCGTTCCCACGAACCCGACGATCGCCAGCGGTGCCCACGCCCACACGGGGATCGCCGCGAGGGAGAGCCGCAACGAGGAGAACGGCACAGCGAACTCCAATCCCCCCATCGCCGGGACCAGGGAGCACAACAGAGCGCCCAGGGCGACCTGGACAAGGAGCGTCTGGTGAGGAAAGAACCCGGCTGCTTTGCGTTGGGAGCGAAGGTCGTCGAGGAGCCCGACCACGCCCCCGGCCACCGTGGCCGCGAGAACGAATCCCCCCCTCCAGGAAGGCCCCGGACCGAGCACCCACAGGATCCCCGCCCCCAACAAGATCAAGGCGAGGGGGACGGCCCCGCCCATGGTCGGGGTTCCTGCCTTCCCGAGATGCCCGGCTGGTCCCTCGGGCCGGATGCGCTGGCCGGCCCGGATCCGCCGGGCGAACACGGGCGCCCCCCAGGCCGCGATCGGCATCGCGATCAGGGCGAGAATCAGCCCGAGCCTCAGCCCTTCCACCGCCACTCCCCCTCCGCAGCGAGGAGGCTTTGCCTCACCCGGTCCGCGTCGCCGCCCGCGACCACACCGGCCACAGCCCGGAACAAGTCATAGGCCGAGGCGAGGACGAGGCGATGATCGCCGCATCCGCGGCGGACCGCCTCCGCCCATTGGGGGCCCCGCCGGCGGGGATCAAGGCGCGGCTCGGCGAGGGCGAGGAGCATCCCCCGCGCCTCCCGTTTCTCCTCCGCCCGCAGCCGGTCGAGATCCATGAGCAGAGCCCGGTGCTCCTCCGGCCCCACCGGCGCGAACAGACTGAGCGCCGCCCGCACGAGAAGGTCGCCGTCCGAGGAGGCGGCGAGGAGCGTGGCTGGGGCATCCCCGACCGGGGAACACGTGAACCCCAAGCGCTCGAGGGCGGCCCGAACAGACTGGACCAGACCTTGGGTTCCACGTGGCGCGAGGAGCCCGCGCAGCACATCGAAGTCCCGCTGTGCGAGTTGGAGTTCCTCCTCCCGTCGGCGCAGCACCTCCCGATCCCGGACCAGGGCTTCCTCCTGCTGGCGAAGGTCCTCCTCCCCGGAAAGGGCGAACCCGGATAGCCAGTCCGGGAGGACCGCGGGCAGGGGCGCCGCGAGGAGGGCGGCGAGCGCGGGCCAGAGGGCGACCCCCGCCTCCGCCGGAGATGCACCGGGAAACGAGGGGAGGAAGAGGATTCTTCCCGTCCCAATCGGGAGGTCCCACGCCACCACGTCCCCCACACGGTTGGTGGCGAGCACCCGCCCGAACGAGGCGAGGGGGGCCCCCAGGCTCGACGCAAGCACCGCCTCGTACCCGAGGGGCAGGAACGCCGCGAGATACGGCGCCAGGGGATGGGCCACGTCCAGGTGGACCACGTCTTTCCCGCGGCGGGGGAGGACCCGCAGCCCGTGGGGGAGGCCCAGGTGGTGCGGGCCGGAGACGAGGGACGCCCGGGGGAGGAACGCGTACCGATCCATGCGGCGGGACGGATTCCCCGTGATCTCCACCCCTTCCCCGGGGGGACGCGCCCGGACCGCGAGAACGCCCCCCCCGCGGAGGAGGAGGTCCTCGATCTCCCCGCGGCGAGCCGTGACCAGGTTGTCGAGGGCCCGCGACATCCCGAGGTCCCGTCCGGGGTGGAGCCGCCACACCCCGTCCGGCTCAAGGACGGCGTGCGAAAGCCAGAGTGAGGGCAACGGCTCGGGGTCAATCAGCACGGCATCGTAGCTCGCCAGCGAGTCCGCGGTGGGGAACTCCGCCCGCACCACCCCCGGACCTTCGATCTCCCACCCGAGCGCGAGAATCCGCATCGCGGCCATTGTACGGACGAGCATAGGCCGGGCCAACACCGCGCTTGCCGGCGGCCGCCCCGACCGGATACGCTAACCTCCATGTCCTGGGCACGAGTAGCGACCCCCTGGGGGGAGTTCCACGCCTTGGCGGACAGGCGAGGCATCGCCGAGCTACGGTTCCCTGGCGCCCCGCCGGGGGAGCTGGCAGCGCCGACGCCGATTGTCGAGAAGCTCGCCCGCGAGCTCGGGGAGTACTTCCAGGGCGGGCGCACGACGTTCGACCTGCCTCTCCTTCTCCAGGGGACCGCGTTCCAGATCGCCGTGTGGGAAGAGCTTCGCAAGATCCCGTATGGGACCGCGATCACCTATGGGGAGCTGGCAGCCACGGTGGGGCGCCCCCGCTCGGCGCGGGCCGTGGGCCAAGCCGTGGGAGCGAACCCTGTGCCCATTGTGATCCCCTGTCACCGAGTGCTGCCGATCTCTGGCGGACTCGGGGGGTTCGGACCGGGGACCGACTGGAAGCGGCGCCTCCTCGACCTGGAGGGCGCGTCCCCGGGCCAACCCCGCCCGCGTCTGGCCAGCTCGACGGTTCGCCCTCGCGTCGTCAGCTTCCCGTGTGAGAATCCCCGAGGTCCGCGGACCTACGGTACGCGGGCTTCGGCACACGGATTCCCGCTGTAGCTCTGTACGCACGGCGGAGCCCATGGCTTGTTTACCGCCGAGACCGCCGAGGTCGCAGAGGAACCCGGAACTGCACCACCAAGGGCACGAAGGTGGGCACGAAGAACACAACGGGCCTGAGGGTTCCCAACCCCAGAGTTCGTGGCTGTTGCTCCCCTTCGTGTCCTTTGTGGTGGGTTTTTCGGTTGACCGGCTGTTCTCCGCGTTCTCTGCGCGCTCTGCGGTGAGAGCCGTCGGGCGCCTGCCTGTCGGCAGACAGGTAGCCGAAGGCTCAGCGGGCTATTTGCACCCGGGCTGCTTGAGGTGGCGGTCGAACCAGGCGTGGATCTCGCGCAGCCGACGCAACCGGTGCTTGGGCTTCCCGCTCCGGGAAAGCTCGTGGTTCTCGCCGTGGAAAAGCACGAGGCGGCTCTCCACACCGTGGTAGCGGAGGGCGGTGAACATCTGCAAGCCCTCGGCAAGCCAGCACCGGTAGTCCTCGTCGGAGTGGATGAACAGGGTCGGTGTCTTCACCCGGTCCGCGTAGTGCAGCGGGGAGTGCCACCACAGTTTCTCGCTTCCCCCCTCCTCCCACGGGTCGGCGCCCATCTGGTCGCGGTTGAACAGGTACCCGATGTCGGTGGTGCAGAACTTGCTCGTCCAGTTGGCAATGGAACGTTGAGAAACCGCGGCGCGGAACCGGTCGGTGTGCCCGATGATCCAGTTCGTCATGAACCCGCCGTAGGACCCGCCCATGACCCCCATCCGCTCCGCGTCGAGGAACGGGTACCGTCGCAACGCCTCGTCCACAGTCGCCATCAGGTCGTCGTAGTCCACCGTGCCGTACTTGGCTCGCAGGTCGGCGAACTCGTTCCCCCGGCCCGACGAACCGCGTGGGTTCGTGTAGACGAGGGCGTACCCGGCCCCGGCCAGGGTCTGCACTTCGTGAAAGAACACGTCGCCGTACACGGTGCGGGGCCCGCCGTGGATGGTGAGGATCGCCGGGTAGCGCTTACCTGGCTCGAACCCAACTGGCTTCACAAGCCACGCGTCGAGCTCGGTGCCGTCGCGCGTACGCACGGCAAAAGGCTCGGGGAGCGACACGGCTCGCTCGGCAAGGCTCTCCGCGTTGAGATCCGTGAGCCGCCGTTCTCCCGCACGGTGCAGGTAGACCTCCTGGCGCCGGTCGGCGTGAAGCTCCACGGCAACCACGCTCCCCTGGCGAACATCGAACGCATCCACCGAGCCGTGGGGCGCGGTGACCGGCACGATCTGGCCGAACCGATCGAGGGAAACCACGAACGACCGCGACCGCTCCGTGACTACCACGTAGGGCCGGCCCTCGTCCACGACCAAGGTCGGCCCGCCGCCATGGCGGACATCCCCGCCCACGGAGTTTCCACAGGACCGGTCCCAGTCTGGCGTAAGCGACTGCATCTTCCCGCTGGCGAGGCCCACCGTGTGGACCTCGCGGTTCTCGCCCCGACCGTAGCGCTGCATGTCGCTCGCCAGCACGACCAGCGTATCCCGGTCGAGGAACCTCACCGCGTCGAACGCGTACGCGTCGCGCGACAGGCAGCGGGGTGAACCCATGCCCTCGATCCACCACAGTTCGTCCGTGCCCGGCGCCTTCCCCGGAAACCGCCGGGCGGTGAACGCGATCCGGTCTCTGAGGGTGTCGAAGTCCTCGACATCGAGCTCCTCTTCGGTGAGGGGCGTGGCCTCTCCTGACCCCGGGTCGAACAGGAACAGGCGCACCCGGCGGCGGTTCGTGATCCCCTCCCCGTTCTGCCAGAACGGGATTTCGTCCAGGATCTCGTAGTCCTTCGCGTCGTCCGACTCGTCGCGCTCCCCGACCGGAACCCGAGCGGTGTAGAGCAACCGCTTGTCTTCAAGCACGGCGAGGTCCTTCACCTTGTGGGGGATTGTTGCGATCCGCTCTGCCTCCCCGCCGTCGAGGGGAATGCGGAAGAGGTGGCGCCCCTCCTCCGGCTCTTCCCGCCGGGAGATGAAGAGGAGCGCCTTCCCGTCACGTTCCCACACGAACGGGCCGTCCCGTCCCGAGGTGGTCAGTCGCCGGACGAGCGACTGGGAGAGATGGGCCAGGTAGAGGTCGGACCGGTAGTCGTTCCTCTCGACGTCGGCCTGTTTCACCACGAACGCCGCCCACTCCCCGGACGGGGAGATGCGCACCTGCGACAAAAACCGATAGGACAGAAGATCCTCGATCTTGACCGGCTGCACCGCGCCTCCTTTGCCGCCCCAGTCTACCGGGCCTGGCCGAGGCCGGCACGCCCACGCGGGGGGCGGTCGCGGGTATCCTTGGGGCAGCAGTTTCAACCGAAAATAGCTAGGAGGGGAGCACTGTGGAAGACAAGGTACGGGAAGCGCTGGAGAACATCCGGACGTTCCTGCAGGCCGACGGTGGCGATGTGGAGCTGGTCGAAGTTACCGATGGTGGAGTGGTGCGGGTAAAGCTTGTCGGGGCCTGCCACGGCTGTCCAATGGCAGCGATGACCCTCAAAGACACAATCGAACGGATGCTCAAGGAGGAAGTGCCCGAGGTCGAGGCAGTGGAAGCGGCCTGATCCGGCCGTAGGCGAGCCTGAGAGGAGGATCGGGAGGGCATCCCGGGGTGGTTGCGTCCTATGCTACGCTGCAGGCTCTCGCGCCAGACCTGCGAACGATCCGCTGCGCGAATGCGTGGCGCGGTCCCGAACCTCTAGAACCTGTTTCAAAACAGGACAGAGAGTGGCTATCCCCGCGGCCCTTCTACCACGAAGTACACCAAGGACACGAAGGAATCTTGAGTCTCGACGCCGAGATCTGTTCGATCTCTTGAGATGCAGGGGCGACGAGGGCCGGCTGTCGTCTCGCTTCCCGGATGCGCATCTGGGATCTAGAAGCAGTTTCACAACCCCAGGACTGCGCAGCGCTTCACCACGAGGACAGTCGCAAGTCACAAGTCAAAAGGCAGGGAGTCAACAACCTGCGACTTGCGACTTTTGACTTTAGACTCTCCTGATGCCCAGACCGCCACGGTCCTTGGTCATCGAGGCACCGACGGCATTCTCACACCACCCCACGATCTTGGGGGCCACGGAAGGCGGACGCT
>CAYSZC010000022.1:1275-11804 GCA_964435345.1 uncultured Thermotogaceae bacterium | reverse complement strand
ACCCGACCTGTGATTCACGCTGCAATCCCCGAGTAGCCTCTCTCAGCGGTCTCCGTCGAGAGATGCACTATCCGGGTTGTACGTTCTTTGTGCCCTTCGTGTCCTTGGTGGTTCGCTTGGGCATGCCGAGTTGACGGTACACATGTGCCTCTACCCACACGAAAGCCGGTAGAGCCGTAGAATCAGGGCAAAGGAGGCCATGGTGGACATCGTCGTGCCCGAACTCGGGGAGGTAGGCGAGGTCAAGCTCGTGCGCTGGCTCACATCGGTGGGGGAGGCGGTTGAGGCCGGGGAAGCGGTGGCCGAGGTGGAGGCGGACAAGGCAGTGTTCGTGGTCGAGGCCCCGGCCGCCGGGCGGCTCGCCGCGACGCTCGTGGACGAGGGGAAGCTCGTCCGGCCCGGGGAGGCCATCGCTCGGGTGAGCCCAGGATGAGGATCCGTAGCGTCGCAACCTGTGTGCGATGCGCTGGCAACGCCGAGAAATCCGGTCAAACGTCGGGGGCAAGCCCCGACGCTACAACCGAGGGGGGAATCGCATGGAGGCGACGGTGGAGGTGAGAACGGTCCTTCACGCCGACCTCGGCCGGATCCGGTACGGGCCGGCGCTGGCGATCCAGCAGCGCCTCCACGCGCTCCGTCGGGAGGGGAAGATCGGCGACGTCGTCCTGTCCCTCGAACACGAGCCGGTGCTCACGGTCGGTCGCCAGGGGGACCAGGGCCACATCCTCGCCTCCCGCGAGGAACTCGAGCGCGGCGGGGTCGAGGTCTTTGCGGTGGAACGGGGCGGCGACGTGACGTACCACGGGCCGGGACAGCTCGTCCTGTACCCGATCCTCGACCTGCGGGAACGCGGAGAGGACCTCCACCGCTACGTGTGGGAGATCGAGGAGGTCATGGTCCTCACGGCGAGGGCGTTCGGGGTCGAGGCAGCTCGCCGGGCGGGGCTCCCCGGGGTGTGGCACGACCGCGGGAAACTCGGTTCGGTGGGGATCTACGTGCGGGACTGGGTCACGATGCACGGCCTCGCGCTGAACGTGGACCTCCGGCCCGACCTGTTCCACTTGATCGTCCCGTGCGGCATCGCCGGGGCGAAGGCGGTGTCCATTGCCGACATCGCGGGGGTTCGGATCTCGGTCGAGGCGGCGCGGGACGTGGCGTGCATGGTGTTCTCGGATGTGTTTGGGGTTGATCTGCTACCGGTGGATGGGGAGGTGCTCGCGGAGTGGACGAAAGAAAGCCGGACTGGTTGAAGGTTACGGTGTCCAGCGTGGCCGAGCCGGCCGCGCGGCGGATAGACCATGTCCTGTCTACGTTCGGGGTCCGCACCGTGTGCCGATCCGCCCGGTGCCCGAATCTCCCCACCTGTTGGGGGCAGGGCACGGCCACGTTCATGATCCTCGGGGACGTGTGCACGCGCGGTTGCCGGTTCTGCGCCGTGGCCCACGGCCAGCCCGCAGCCCCCGACCCGGAGGAACCGGCGCGGCTGGCCCGGGCGGTAAGGGAACTTGATCTGCGGTACGTGGTCCTCACGTCGGTGGACCGGGATGACCTCCCCGATGGCGGGGCTGGCCAGTACGCCGCCACGCTCCGCGCGGTGCGAGAGGCACTGCCTGCGGCGATCGTGGAGGCGCTGATCCCGGACTTCGGCGGGGAGCGGGCCGCGTTGGAAGCCGTGGTTGCCGCCCGGCCCCACGTGGTGGGGCACAATTTGGAGACGGTGCGGCGCCTGACCTCGCTCGTGCGGGACCGCCGCGCCGGATACGACCTCTCCCTGTCCGTCCTGCGGGCGCTCAAGGAATTGGCGCCAGGGGCGCGCACGAAATCGTCGCTTCTTCTCGGGCTCGGGGAGCGGGACGACGAGGTCGCGGCGGCCCTCGCCGACCTTCGCACGGCGGGGGTGGACGCGGTCGTCCTCGGCCAGTACCTGCGGCCGACGCCGCGGCAGCTCCCGGTGGCGCGGTACGTGTCCCCGGAAGAGTTCCGCAGGTGGGGGGTCCGGGCGCGGGCGATGGGATTCCCGGCGGCGGTGGCCGAGCCGCTAGCCCGTACGTCGTTCCGAGCGGCCGAGGCCTACGCCGCGCTGTCATGAGGGTCCTTCTCGACATCGAGTTCCGCGATCCGGCCCTCAACCTGGCCTTGGACGAGGCGATCCTCGGGGAGGTGGCCCGTGGGGACGCGCCCCCGACCCTGCGCGTGTGGCGGAACCCGCGGTGCGTGGTGGTGGGGCGGGGCCAGCGGATCGAGGACGAGGCGGACCTTGCCGCGTCCCAGAGACTGGGAATCCCCGTCCTGCAACGAGCGTCAGGCGGAGGCACGGTCTACCATCACCGGGGGAACCTGAACTTCTCGCTCTTCCTCCCCCTTACCGGGATCTGGGCTTCGGTTCGCGGCTCGCAGGACCGGCTCACCGGGCTCTTGGCGTCGGCGCTTCGTGAGCGGTTCGGGATCGGGGCCGAGGCGCGCGCGGGGGCGGTGTTCGCTCAGGGGTGCAAGCTCTCCGGCTCGGCCCAGCTTCGCCGGCGGGCCCTCCTCCACCACGGGACCCTCCTCCTCGCGCCCGACGGGATCTCGATGGAGGCCGTTCTCCTCGCCTTGCGTCCGGGGTACCGTCCGCGGGGCGTCCCCTCCTGGCCGACCCCGGTGGGAGACCTGTCATCCCTCACGAGCCGAGACGTGACGGTCGAAGAAGGGACCCGCACGGTCATCGAGGCGTTCCGGCCGTTGGGCCTGCCGGGGGCGGACGAGATCTCCCTGCGGGAGTGGGCCGTTGCCGATGCCCTCGCCGCTGGCTACCGAGGGCGCTCGTGAGCGCGCTCACCGCGTGGGATCTTCAGATTGTCACTCGGCAGCTTGGCCGCCCGCCGGTGGGGGTGCTCGCCGTCGCCCGCCGCTGCGTTTATGGCTATCCCCAGGTGATCCTGACCCATCCCCTCCACCGCCAGGGCGAGGAGTTCGTCGTGTTCCCGACATTGTTTTGGCTGAGCTGCCCGTTCTTGGGGGTCGAGGTGGCGCGCCTGGAGTCCGCCGGTGCGGTCAAGCGGTTCGAGGCCCAGTTGGTCACCGATCCGGCCCTGGCCGCCTCCTACGCCCGCGCCCACGATGCCTACCGCGAGGCGCGGCTGTCCCTTCTTTCCCCGGAGGAGAGGGAGTTCCTCAGGGCGCGCCGAGCGTGGGACTCGGTCGAGACCGGCATCGCCGGGCTTGGGAATCCCCGCCGGGTGAAGTGCCTCCACTCTCAGCTTGCCCACTTCCTTGTTCGGGGCGAGAACCCGATCGGGGAGGCCGTCGCCGTTGAGCTTCCGCGTTTGGAGTGCCCGCCGGAGCGGGTGATGTGCCATGCCGTAGCAGGCGAGTGAGCCGAGGCGCCCGCAGGGCGGGACGAGCGCTCGCCACAAAGAAAAGGGGCCGCCCGAAGGCGGCCCCTTAGTTTCCCGATCGCTACTTCGTCCTTACGGATTCACCTTCACCGTCGGGGGGCGGTTGACGTTGAGGACCCTGATCACGAGCGAGTCCGTGGTGACGGCCCCGCACGGATCCATCACGCACAGGGTCACCGTGACCTCGATCATGTCGCAGCCTACCACCTCCGGGGCCACGAACACCGGACACAGGGTGTCGGCGTGGAGGAGCGTCCCCGCGCTCGCCCACCACGAGACGACGAGCCTCTCCCCGTCCGAGTCCCCCGCTTTGGCGAGGATCATGATCTGGGCCTTTTCCGGTACCTGGAGGTCCGGGCCGGCGTCGGCCCACGGCGCCCGGTTCAGGTTGCGCACGTGGACGCGCATCGTATCCCTCGCCACTGCGCCGCAGGCATCGGTGACGGTGAGGGTGAGTTCGATCGTCTCCCCCTCGCAGCGGTCGGTGAGCGGGGCGGTGTAAATCGGCTGGAGCGCCCGCGGGTTATCCAATGTCCCTCGGCCGCAGCGGATCGTCCACAGGTAGGTCAAGGCATCGTCGTCGGGATCGCACGCCGAGGCCAAGAGTTTCAACTTGCCGCCCTCGTCCACGGCGAGGTCAGGGCCGGCGTCCACGGCTGGGGGGCGGTTTACGTTGCGCACGTGCAGGATGATCTCGTCCTTGGCCATAGCCCCGCAGGCATCCACCGCGGTCAGGGTGATCACGACCTTCTCGCCCTCGCAGGCCTTCACCCACGGCGCGTAGTACGTGGTCTCGATCGCGTGCGGATCGGAGAACATCCCCTTCGGGGCAGACCACGTCACCCGAACTGCGTCACAATCGGGGTCGTGGACGATCGCCCGCAGGACGATGCTCCCGCCCTCGACCACCGTCCTCACCGTGGCCTGCACCGTGCACACAGGCGGCGTCGGCGGCGTGGGGCGGCACTTCGTCGGCGGGGCGGCAGGTACGGGCGGGCGCGGCGGTGCGGGAGGCGGGACCGGGGCGCAGAAACCCTCGTCGTAGACGAAGTTCTTGCCCGGTCCACCGTCAATCACGTTGCAGCCTGGACCGCCCAGGATCACGTCGTTGCACGGCCCGCCGAACAGCTTGTCGTTCCCGACTTCGCCCTCGATCCGGTCGTCGCCGTCCTCGCCGTACACGGTGTCGTTACCCCGCCCAGCGAAGAGGAGGTCCGCCCCCGGTCCGCCCAAGATGAGGTCGTCCCCGTCCCCGCCCTGAACCAGGTCGTCCCCCGGTCCGGCGACGAGGAGGTCGTTTCCGGCGAACCCATAGAGCTGATCATTGCCTCCGAGGCCCAAGACGAGGTCGTTCCCCGGCGTTCCGAACAGGATGTCGTCCCCGTCCGTGCCCACGATCACCGTCGCCGGCGGGTTCTTCTCCAGGAAGCACAGGATCACGTCCCACATCGGGTCGGTGCACGCGGCGTACGGGAGGTGCTTCATGAGCAAGGCCACGATCGCCGGATCCACCTTGTACTTGGCGAGGCAAGCGGGGATCGCGGGTGGGGGAGGCGTGACGGGCGAAACCACCTCGCGGAACCGAGCCGGAAGATCGGCCGGATTGCGGGCGGCCACGAATTGACCGCCCCCGGCCGTGGCCAGGGCCGCGAGTACGCGTTCCGTTGCCGGCGTCACGGCGAGGCCGATCACATCGAGCGTATAGCCGGCAGCCGCGAGGCGTCGCGCCTCGGCGAGAGGGTCTCCTCCACACGTTTCCTCGCCGTCCGTGAGCAGAACGATCCGCGCCGGCGGGGGTACCCGGTCCGTGATGAACCGGAGCGAGCCGGCCAGCGGCGTCCTCCCCATCGCCACCAAGTTGGCGATCGCCGCCGTCAAGGCCGCCCGCTCCACCGCCCCGTGGGCGCCGAACGAAGCGATGAGCTCGATGTCGCGACAGGTAGCCGGCACTTGCGTCTTCGGGATCCGATGGCCGAACACCGCGATCGCGAACAACGTCTCTGCCGAGAGGTCGTTCACGGCCAGGGTCAGGGCTTCCTTGGCCCACGCGAACCTCGTCAGTCCGTCATCATGGGTCAGGTTCATCGAATCCGACGCATCGAGGATGAACGCCATCCTCGGCGGCGCCGCCCACGCGGTCGCGGCGAGAGCGCACAACAACACGAGTCCCAGGGTCTTTCTCATCGTCGCCTCCCTTTGTTCCTCTCCACGATTCCTCTTCTTCCCCCATAGACGGGCCATGGGGGCCTCTCGTGTGAGTCAACCGGGAGGAGTATAGCGAGGGATTCGTTCCTGATCTGTAACGTACGCTACATTTCCGGCAGCCGGTGTGCCAGTAGCCCGCTGAACCTTCGGCTACCTGTCTGCCGACAGGCAGGCCGGGTGGATCCCGTACGCCCGGGCGACCTCCGCCTCCACTCCACTCCCTTCGGCCCGCAGGGACTCCAGGACCACCTTGAACTTGAACGCCGGACTGTACTTTCCGTTCTGCGTGTTCACCTTACCCCCTCCTCTGTTCTGAGGGGAGGATACACCCGCGGTCTTAGTCGTCCCGGTGGTTCCGCTTTAGGGGCGCACCTCACAACGAAGGTCGGGCGTTCCGCTGGACGAAGGCCGCGGACCAGATCTTCCGCTCACCCAGCAAGCTGACGAGACACCAGCACGGGGTGGGGCATAGCCCGCGGGGCTTTCGAGGTGCCGATCCCCGCTGCGCACAGCTAGACCTAAAACCGATGCACACTCATCGCAGCGGATGTCGAGATCGCTGAGAAACCTCGTTCTGGAGATCGCCCGAATTCGGTGGCAAGAGTTGGGTGTAGGGCTCGTCGGCGTGTGCTGGGTGTTCCGCAGTCAGTTTTGGCCCGCAGGCTTCACTCGGTGAAACACCCGTCCCAATAAGCATCTTCCCGTTGTTTCCCGGCGTTCCCCTTGACTCCGCAGCCTCTGCCGCTAAAATGAGAACAAAACTCATACTCTGTATTGGCTCGGCGGCGCGGACGCTGCCTACGGAAGGAGGCCGGCATGCGTGACTAGCGGAAGCTGACTGTGCAGTAGGCGGAATTGTTGAGGGCGGGTGCCCCGCGCATGGCGGGGCCCTAACTAGGAACCAAGTCCGAACAGGAGGTAGATTATGTTTGCACGGCGAAACGTTGGGTTTGCGGCGTTGATGAGAAGATGGGCGCTTGTTGCCGCGCTTGTTGTGGCGTTTTTGGCTTTGGGCGCTTACATGCCTTTCTTTGCCGCCCCCCGGGCGGTGGCGGGCCCGGTGGTCAACATTTACACCGCCCGTCATTACGGTGTGGAACCCGTGTTCGAAGCGTTTACCAGGGAGACGGGCATTGCCGTCCGCTTTACCACGGGCAGCGATGCCGCTTTGCGCGTGCGGATTAGGGCCGAGGGTCGCTTTACGCTTGCCGATGTTTACCTGGCTGTGGATGCCGGCAACCTGTGGCTGGCTGCCCAGGACGGCCTGCTTTCACCTGTGGAAAGCGCGGTGCTGGCCGCCAATATTCCGGAACATCTGCGTGACCCGGAGAACCGCTGGTTTGGCCTGACGCAGCGCGTCCGCACCATTATGTACCACCCGGACCGGGTACGCCCGGATGAACTGTCCACTTATGAAGCGCTGGCCGACCCCAAATGGCGCGGGCGCCTGGTACTGCGCCCAGCCACGCACTCTTACACTCAGTCGCTGGTTGCCAGTCTCATCGCGGCGCACGGCCGGGAGCGGGCCGCGGAAATCGTCCGGGGCTGGGTCGCCAACAGGCCAACGCTGATAGACAGCGACACGCGGATTCTGGAAACGCTTGCCGCGGGCGGCGGCGATGTGGCCATCGCCAACCACTACTACCTTGGACGGCTGCTGGAGGCCAACCCCAACTTCCCGGTGCGCGTGTTCTGGGCCAATCAGGGCGACCGCGGCGCCCATGTCAATATCAGCGGCGCCGGTGTAACCGCCCATGCGCCAAACCGGGCCAACGCCATTGCCCTGCTGGAGTGGCTGAGCAGCCCGCGCGGCCAGAAACTGCTTGCCGACACCAACCATGAGTTTCCCGCCAACCCCAACGTGGAACCGCATCCCATTATCGCTGGGTTTGGCACTTACTTCGCCGACCCACTGGAAAAGGCAGCGTACGGGCGGCTGCAGGTAGAGGCGATCAAACTGCTGGACGAGGCCGGTTATAGGTAAGCCGCTCCCAGCAATCGTGCCCAAGCGTTTTCCGGCATTTACCAGGCACGGGCAGGGCTGGCGCAGCCTGCCCGTGCTGCCACTCCTGCTCGCTCTGCTGGCGGTACTGCCGGTGTTGGTAGTTGCCTCCGCCGTACTCACGCCGGACCGCGAGATATGGCGCCATCTTGCCGGAACGCTGTTGCCGGAGTTGAGCCGCAACACGCTGCTGCTGCTGGCGGGAGTGGGAGCGGGCACGCTGCTGCTCGGGGTGAGCCTGGCCTGGCTGGTAACGGCGTACCGTTTTCCGGGCCGCAGAGTGCTGGAATGGCTGCTGGTCCTGCCCCTGGCTGTACCGGCCTATGTGCAGGGCTTTGTCTATATGGCTACTTTTGACTTTGCCGGGCCGGTACAGACTGCCTTGCGCCCGTTTTTCAGGAACATGGCTTGGTTTCCGGAAATCCGTTCCGGGGCAGGCGCCATCCTGGTGATGACTTTGGTGTTGTATCCGTATGTCTATCTGCTGGCCAGGGCCGGCTTTCGCGAACAAAGCGGGGTGCTGCTGGAAGCCGCCCGTGTGATGGGACACCGCCCGGCGGCTGTTTTTTTCCGGGTTGTCCTGCCGCTGGCCAGGCCTTCCATCGCCGCCGGCGCAGCGCTGGCGGTGATGGAAGCGCTCGCCGACTTTGCCACCGTCCGGTTTTTTAATTTCCCGACTCTTTCCGACGGAGTCATCCGTGTCTGGCACGGCATGATGGACCTGCGGGCCGCTTCCGAACTGGCAGGGCTCCTGGCACTGGCGGCGCTCGGTATTCTCCTGCTGGAGCACGCTTTGCGCGGGAGAACCCGCTATTACCAGGCCGGGGGAAAAGCGCAGGGAATTGTTCCGGCCACCCTTCCGGGCTGGCGCGGCTACCTGGCCTCGGTCGTCTGCCTGCTGATAGTGGCGGTAGCTTTTGTCTTGCCTGTCGGGCAACTGTTGTCCTGGACGCTGAAAGAGCTGCCCAATCAGCCGGCCGGCACGCTGGGCGTTTATGCCGGCCTGGCCCGCAACAGTATTGTTCTCTCGGTGCTGGGGGCACTCTTTGCCACCGTGACGGCGCTGGTGCTGGCCAGCGGCAGCCGGCTGGCTTCCAGCCGGGCGGCCTTCTTCCTGGCCAAACTGGCGACCAGCGGTTATGCCATGCCGGGGGCGGTTATCGCCGTAGGCATTATTGTGCCTTTATCCGCTTTTGACCATGCGCTAAACGATTTCCTGACCGTCTGGCGGGGAAGCGGTGTGGGGCTCCTGCTGACCGGCTCGGTGGTGGGCCTCGTGTACGCCTATGTTGTCCGCTTTCTGGCCGTGAGCTACAGCAGCGTTGATTCCAGCCTGGAAAAGATTACGCCGAATATTACTGCGGCCGCCCGCCTCCTGGGCGCCAGGCCGTGGCGGCTGCTGTGGCGGATTCACTTCCCGCTGGTGGCGCCCGGCATGCTGGCCGGCGCGATTCTGGTATTTGTCGACGTGATGAAGGAACTGCCGATTACCATGATGCTGCGGCCTTTCGGCCATGACACCCTGGCGGTGTGGGTCTGGCAGATGGCCGCCGAATCGGTCTGGGGCGGCGCCTCCCTGCCGGCGCTGGTGATCGTGCTGGCCGGTCTTGTGCCGGTGTTTGTCTTAATGCGGGTTGACGCCCGCAAAATGTAAAGGGGTTGGAACTATGTTTCTTGTGTCACGAACACTGGCAGCTTGTCCTCCGGACGACGGACCGGCTTCTGTCAGGCTTGACAACGTCTCGAAATATTTTGCGTCAGCGAGGGCTGTTTTTCGCCTGACGGTCGGCATCGGTCAGGGAGAGTTTTTCTCTTTGCTCGGTCCCTCGGGTTGCGGGAAAACGACCACCTTGCGTCTGATTGCCGGCCTGGAGCGCCCTGACGAAGGAGCTGTTAGCATCGGCGGAGAAGTGGTGGCGGCAGCGGACACCTGGGTTTCCCCGGAAAAAAGGGGCATCGGCATCGTTTTTCAGGATTATGCCCTGTTTCCGCACATGAGAGTGGCGCAAAACGTTGCTTTCGGGCTGAAGGGGTGCGGGCGGAAGCAGGCCGGGGCCAGGGTGGAAGAACTGCTGGACCTGACCGGCCTGGCCGGCCTTGCCGGCCGGTATCCGCACGAACTTTCCGGCGGCGAGCGGCAGCGGGTGGCTTTGGCCCGCTCGCTGGCACCACGGCCCCGCGTCATTTTGCTCGATGAGCCTTTTTCTAATCTCGATGCCGACCTGAGGGAAGAGCTGCGCCGTGAAACAAAGCGCATCCTTAAAGAGCAGGCGGCCACGACAATTCTGGTGACCCACGACCAGGAAGAGGCCTTTTCCCTTTCCGACCGGGTTGGCGTGCTGCAAGGCGGAACACTCGAGCAACTGGGCAGCCCCGCGGAAATCTACCACCGGCCGCTTAGCAGGTTCGTAGCTGATTTTGTCGGCAAAGCTGATTTCATTGAAGGTACGGTTGAGGGCGGGACCGTCCGCTCCGCCTTCGGCTCTTTTCCGTTTGACGACGGCACGGACCTCGGGACAGGGCAGGTGGAACTGATGGTCAGGCCAGACGATGTCGGCTTCGTTCCCGACGCTTCCGGCCAGGCAGTGGTCACCGAGGCCCGTTTTCTCGGGGCTTCCGTCCTGTACCAGCTTCAGTTTGCCGACGGCAGAACAATCCACGCCATCAGGCCCTCCGCGGAGGTAACCCCTGTGGGCAGCCGTGTAAGCGTCAGCGTCGATGTCAGCCATATCGTTGTCTTTCCCAAAGGCTGACAGCGACCTGTATTACAGCCGGGTTTTCCTGTTTTCTATGGCACTGGTAAATGTGCCGGCGGGTGTATGGTTCCATGACACTGACCCCGCGCCTAGCGGCGCTTGCCGAACTGGCGGCCGCCGGCAGCAGTGTGGCCGATATCGGCACTGACCATGCCTAGTTGCCGGTCTACCCCATCTTCTACAGCTCGC
>CAYSZC010000022.1:0-1175 GCA_964435345.1 uncultured Thermotogaceae bacterium | reverse complement strand
GATATCGGCACTGACCATGCCTAGTTGCCGGTCTACCCCATCTTCTACAGCTCGCCGCCTCGCCAGGGGTCAGGGTGCAGATGAGATGGCGCCGAGGGGCGGCGAAACGTCGTAACCTGGCGCCAGGGTCTGTGCCGTAGGCCCTGACGTCTCCTGCTGTTCGGGCTACCGCGGCGGTGGTAGGCGATGAGAGATGTTCATCCGCAAGAAGGAAGATCAGACGGGCACGCTGATCCCCCGTCTTCTACCAGCGCTGAGAAGCGGGTTGCCCTGATTCCCTCGCTGAAACGTCACCCCTGAGGACGGCGCTCTTCATGGCCACGGTGTGCGCGCACCTTGCGGCGTTCCGCTTTCATCCGATGGCCCCATAGAAAAGGGCAGTCTTGTCATGATGCTCCTATGTGGTGTATCATCTGAGCACCAAAGGAGGCCACCATGGGGAGGTTGTCGGTAACGGTGGATCCGGGGCTCATCGCGGAGGCGATGAGCGCAACAGGGGCCAAGACGAAACGGGAGTTGATCGAGAAAGCCTTACGGGAACTTGTTCGCACCCGGGCACTGGCAGACTTGCGAGGGCTTGCGGGCGGGGATCTCGTGGAGTGGACGGAGGAGGAGCTAAGCCGATGGCGCGAGTCCGCCGCAAGGTAGGCGTAACGCCGGCTTCGTCCCGCGGCGTTCTTGTTGACACGTCCCTCTGGATTCGCTACTTCCGACCCCATGGGTGGGAAGAGCTTAAAAATGAAATCACCCATCTGCTCGACCAGGGTTTGGTGGTCACCTGCTGGGCGATCAAGGCCGAGCTACTCGTCGGGGCGAGGGATGAGCGAGCCTTCGAGCGCCTGTTGACGAGCTTCCGGCCGCTGGAGGAGGTCAAGATCACCGCAGAGGTGTGGGAGGGCGCCGCCCGGCTGGGGCACGGGCTGCGGCGCAAGGGTTTCTCTGTTCCCCTCCCGGATCTTCTCATTGGTCAAGCCGCGATCGCGGCGGGGGCTGAGTTGTGGCACGCCGACGGGCATTTCGAGCGGATCCGAGAGGGCAGCGACCTGAAGACGAGGTCGTTCCTGTAATCCAACGGCCGTGGCGTTCGTGAGGGCAATGAACGGGAGATACGTTGTGACTAGCAGCCCGTGTGGGAATCCCCGGGGTCCGCGGACCTACGGTACGCGGGCTTCGGC
>CAYSZC010000021.1:0-12217 GCA_964435345.1 uncultured Thermotogaceae bacterium | reverse complement strand
GCAGAGACGCAGAGAGCGCAGAGGAACCCCGAACTTGCACCACCAAGGGCACGAAGGAGGGCACGAAGAACACAAAGGGACTGGGGGTTCTCAACCCCAAAGTTCATGCTTGTTGTTCTTCGTGTCCTTGGTGTCCTTTGTGGTGGGCTCTTCAGTCGGCCGGTTGTCCTTCGCGTTCTCTGCGCGCTCTGCGGTAAGAGCCGTTCTTTCCGATTCGTGACCCGTAACCCGTCATCCGTAGCCCGTTTGAGCGCAGGTCACGGATTACGGTTCACGCGTCGGCCGAGGCGCCGCTCGACCCACCGACTGACTTTGGTCAGCCGTGATTCCTTCGGCCCGAGCGGGTCTACGAGCGTTGTGTACAGGCCGGACCTCTTCCCCCCCAGCACATCGGTCAGAATCTGATCCCCGATCATCGCCGCTGGCCCGGGATCCGCCCCCAGCCGGGCGAGAACCCGGCGGAACCCCGAGCGGAGGGGCTTCCGCGCCGAGACCACCATGGGGATGCCCAGCTCTCCCAGTTCCCGCACCAGCCGATGGCCCGGAGGCACCCACGCGTTGGTGAGGATGGCGACCTGCATCCCACGGTCCCGCAGGTCCTGAAGCAGGGCGTGGGTCCGCTCGTCGAGTTCCCAGTCCCGCCACGGGCAGAGGGTGCCCTCGAGGTCGTAGATGAGGGCCCGGATCCCACGCCGGCGAAGGGCCTCGTAGTCCACATCGTGGATGGATCGAACGACCAGATCGGGGCGCAGACATTTCATCGCTCTGCCTGTTGATCTCGCGACGCAGACAGCACCTGGACCTCCCCGATCGCGACGAACCGCGCCGCGTGCCGGAGGGCACGGAGCGCATCGTCCACGCATCCCGGGGCGACGTAGACCTTGAACAGCTTGCGCGCCCCGTCGTCCCGGTACTCCCGGCGCACGTTGGCGACCCCGCCCCAGCCGGAGAAGGCCGCGTCGAGAAAATGCACCGCCTCCGCGTCGGTCTCGACCCACACCGTGACCGCGTCCCCCGGCCGGGGGATGGTCCGCAGCGCGGCGAACCGGTCAGCCACGATCTCCCTCCGGCGCCAGGCGCCGATGCAGGGCGAGCTCGGGATCGCACCCTAGGTTGCGGGCGAGGGCCACCGCTTCGAGGAGGATCTCCCCCATCGCCCGTTCGGGATCGGCGCCACCCAGTGGCTGGCGGAGGTGCACACCGGTGGGAATCGGGCATCCCTGCGCTTCCCTGATCTCGACGAGCTTCGCCGCCGCGAGCAGGGCGGGCATGGTCAAGTCTCGCTTGGGGCGGGCCTCGTTTCCCTTGATCTCCTCCCACCGCAGGCGGACCTCTGCCGCTGTCTCGGCCCGCCCTCCCCCGAACACGTGGGGGTGGCGACACACCAGTTTCTCGCGGAGGGAGTCGGCCACCTCGCCGATCCCGAACCTCCCCGACTCGGACTCGATCTGGGCGTGAAGGAGAACCTGCAACAGGACATCCCCCAACTCCTCCCGCATCTCCTCGGACGACCCATCGGCCACGGCCGCGGCGGCCTCGTACGCCTCCTCCAGCAAGTACGGCACAAGGGTGCGGTGGGTCTGTGCGCGGTCCCACGGGCACCCGTCCGGACCGCGCAGCCGGGCGATCACGCGCACGAGGTCGCCGAGAGCCTGGGCGGGATCGCGCGGCGGGGAGGTCGCGCTCATCGCGGCTGGGTCGCCCTGAGCCTCTCGATGAGCGATGCCACCTCTTCGGCGCGGAACGTCGCATCGGCCGACCTGATCCGCTCGAGGTCCGTGATCGCCCTGTCGTGTCGAGCCAGCTCCTGGTGGAGTTGCGCTCGCTGCCACAGGAACTCCAATCCTTGCGTCCCCAGCGGCCTCCCAGCCCCGACCCGGCGTTCCTCGACGGCCACCATCTTGTCGTAGATCGGGAGCTTCTGCCGGGCAGTGGTGACCTGGTCCAACACCTGGCGGTAGTAGCCCAGCGCTCGATCGTACTCGGCCTTGGCCAGATAGCAGTCGCCCAGCCCGGTCAGGGCATCGAGGTTGCCCGGGGAGAGGGCGAGGATGGCCTCGTACTGCCGGATGGCCGAGTCGTACTTGTACTGCTCGCGGAAGTAGCCGGCGAGGAGGTAGCGGGTCCTGACATCGCTCGGATCGAGATTCACGATCCGGCGGGCGATCGTCTCCCGGAGGGGCACGGTGCCCGCGCGGCGCAACGCCTGCCGGTATGCGTCGAGGGCCTGCGCGGTGTCCCCGCGCTTGAGGTGCACGTCCCCCAGACCAAGGCGCCCCTCGGCCCGGTGCGGGAACCGGCGGATCGCCTCTTCGAAGCGTCTTTTCGCGTCCTCGATCCTCCCCGCAGCGAGGTACCCTCCGGCGAGCTTGAGGAGGACATCCGAGGTCGGGCTGCGCTGGTACGCTGCCTCGAAGCGGGCGATCGCCCCGGCCGCGTCGCCTTGGGCGAGGAGAAGGTCCCCGAACAAGGTCAGGGCGGTGGCGTTGTCCGGCTCCCGAGCCAGGACCTCTTGGAGGAGGGGCTGGGCGAGGGCGGGTTGGTTGTCCTGCACGTACGCCGCGGCGAGCCGGAGCCTGAACAACGTGCTCCCGGGCTGGAGTTCAAGGGCTTTTCGATACGCCTCGATCGCCCGACCGTACAGTCCCATCGCCATCGAGACGTCTCCCTGGCCAATGTGGGCCGCCACGAAGTCGGGCTTGGCCTCGATCGCCAGGCGGTACTCCGCCTCGGCCTGGACCCACTGCCCGGCCTCGCGGTACATCTCCGCCAGCGCGTACCGAACCTCGGGGTTGCGGGGCGCGATGGCGAGAACCCGCTGGAAGAACTGCTCGTCCCCTTCCCCGGTCTCGACGAACGCGAGGTAGGCGGCGATGGCCTTGGCCTTGTGGTCCGCTTCCGTCGCTCGCAGACGGGCGAGTTCGGCCTCCTCCTCCGGGGTACGCTCCGTCTTCCGCTCGAGCTCGACCCGCGTCGTCGCTGTCGCCGTGAGGAGTTCCTCGTGCAGCCGCCCGAGGTAGTAGCTCAGGTAGGGGTCGTCCGAGGTACCGGCGTCGCGGGCGGCCACCAGCTCCGCCAGGGCCTTGGTATTGTCCACTCCGTACGCCATCGCCGCCGCGAGAACGGGATCCACGGCCTGCACCGCGACCCGGTCTCGGCGCGCCGTGTACCACGCGTCCCAGCGCCTGCCCTCCTCGTCCCGGATGAGGTCCGCCTTCACGGTGTCGCGGATCTCGGCCAGAGGCGGGACGACCGCGGCCCGACGCCCGAGGAGCTTGACGATGTGGAAGCCCGCGTCGTCGTCCACGAGCTTCACCTGCCCGACCTCGAGTGGCCAGACCGCGTCCGCGACCTCAGAAGAGAAGGGGGGTGCGTTCCGGGGAAACCAGTCTGTCTCCCCGCCCTTGTCCCTCGTCGCCTCGTCCAGGGAGTGGGCCTGGGCCAGGGCGGCGAAGTCCGCCCCCGGGGCGCTCGCTTTCCCGACGATCTCGTCGGCAAGCTGGGCCTCGCGGACGAGGATGCGGCCGACCTGGATCTTCTCCGGCTCGGTCTGGTACCGGTCCCGGTTCGCCTCGTAGTAGGCGACGAGGTCTGCGTCCGTAGGCTCGATCGGGCCCACCGCGAGTTGGCGCACCCGCTCCTCGCGCAGACGGGCCTCCTGGCCCGTGGCGAGGTCCCTCTTGTAGGCCTCCAGCGTCAAACCTATGGACTCTAGGTGATCGACAAGCTGCTGTTCCGTGATCCGATGCTGGGCGAGGATGGCCTGGTACTGCGCGTCCACGGCCCTGTCCAGCTCTGCCGGGGGGATCCTCACCCGCAGCTCGCGCGCCGCCTGATCGAGGATCGCCAACCGGATGATCCCCTCCGCAGCCATGGCCGTGTACTGAAGGCGACGGAACGCGCCCTCTGTCCCCTGGAGAAGGGTCTGGAAGTCCATGCCGTACATCGCGTAGAGCCGCGTGAAGTGCGCGACGATGTTGCTGTAGGCCTGGGCAAACTCCTGGCGGGTTGTGTTCCGCCCGTCCACGATGAGGACCGTCTCCTCGGCGCTCCCCCTCGGCGGCGACGTGAACAGGCCAATCCCGCCTGCCACGACAATCGACGCCAGAAACCCGATTACCACGACCCAGATGACGATCTTGTGATGCCGCTTGACTCGGTTCATGATTCCTCGCCCCCCTGCCTTTCCTTTAGGACGCGCACGAGTTGCCGCCCTGCCGCCCAGATCCCGCTCGCCAGGCCCAGGAAAATGCCCGCAACACGTCCGACTCGCCCCCCGATCAGAAGGTCGAGTCCGTACCCGAGGCCAAATCCCGCGAGCGCTCCGCCAGCCACGACGAACCCTAGCTGCCCGACGAGGGCCAAGCTGCCGAGGGCCCCCCGGTAGGGATCAAATATCCTGCCACTCCTCCGCTTTGGGGACACGGGGCTCCACGGGAGGGGGAGGCGGGGGCGGTTCGTCCCCCCCGCGGCGCGGGCGGAGGATCGGAACCGGCGTGCGCGACCGCACCGTGAACCGGATCCCCGTCCTCGTTTCGTCGCTGACCTCGACCTCGACAAATGCTGGGGTGAAGAACAGATCCACGCCGCTCGAGGCGACGTATCCGCGGGCGATGGCGATGCTCTTCACGGCCTGGTTCACCGCCTTGGGACCGATGGCCTGTAGCTCGGCCAGTCCCTCCTCGCGAAACGTGTTGGCCACCGCCCCGGCCGCCGAACTGGCCTCCGAGGTTGATGCGATCTTGAGAACGTTCACCGTCCCCTCCTTAGCGGGCCGTGTCCACGAATTGGGCCTGACGGACGACGGTCACTTTGATCTCCCCGGGATACTGGATCTGTTCCTCGATCCGACGGGCAATATCATACGCAAGCTTCTCCGCCATGTCATCCGTGGTCTTCTCGGGCCGCACGATCACCCGAACCTCGCGGCCGGCTTGGATGGCGTAGGCTTCCTTCACCAACGGGTAGGCGAACGCCAGTTTTTCCAGTTCCTCCAATCGCTGGCAATAACGTTCGTACGTCTCCATGCGCGCCCCGGGCCGGGCCGCGGACAACGTGTCCGCCGCCTGGACGAGGACGGCGGTGACGGTCGCCGGGTCGGCCTGTCCGTGGTGGGCGGCGATCGCGTTCACGATCGGCCACGTCTCGCCGGCGCGCCGGGCCAGATCCGCCCCGATCAGGGCGTGAGGACCTTCCACGTCGTGGTCCACGGCCTTGCCGATGTCGTGGAGGAGCCCCGCCCGCTTGGCCGGCTTGGGATCGATGCCGATCTCCTCGGCCAGGAGCCGTGCCAGGAAGCTGACCTCGAGGGCGTGCTGGAGCTGGTTTTGTCCGTAGCTGGTGCGGAAGTGAAGACGTCCGACGAGCTGGATCAGGTCGCTCGGAAGCTCGATCCCCACTTCGAAGGCCGCCTTCTCCCCGGCCTCCAGGATCGCCTCTTCCACCCGGTCCTTGGCCTTGCGCACCGTTTCCTCGATCCGGGTGGGGTGAATCCGGCCGTCCTCGAGGAGTTTTTCCAGCGCGACGCGGGCCACCTCCCTCCGCACGGGGTGGAACGAAGACACGACCACCGCCTCCGGCGTGTCGTCCACGAGGACCTCGACTCCGGTCAGGGCCTCGAACGCCCGGATGTTCCGCCCGTCCCGGCCGATGATGCGCCCCTTGTACTCGTCGTTGGGGAGGGGGACCGTGGTGACGGTGGCCTCCTCGGCGTAGTCCAGGGCATAGCGCTGAACGGCGTTGGCCAGGATCCGGCGGGCACGGCGCTCCGCTTCCTGGCTCGTGCGCCGTTCCACCTCCGTGATCTTGCGGGCGAAGTACCGCTCGGACTCCGCCTCCACGAGCTTGAGGAGGTAGTCCTTGGCCTCTTCCTCGGTGAGCCCGGTCAGCCGCTCGAGCAGGGCCCGTTCTTCGCGGAGGAGTTCTTGGCCTGTCTCCAAGAGATGGACGACCTCGGCCTCGTCCTGACGGATCGAAGACTCGATCGCCTCGATGTGCTGGGACTTCTTCCCCAGCCGCTCCTCGCGCTGGTGGAGCCGCTCTCCGAGCTGAACGAGCTCCGCTTCCTTTTTCCGCAGGCGCTCCTCTTCTCTTTCCCGCAGCTCCTTCACCTCGTGCTGGGTGAGGACGAGCCGTTCCCGATGGACCCGCTCTGCTTCTCCCCTCGCTTCGTCAAGGATTGCCTCCGCCCGGCGGTTCACGCGACGGTGGCGAAGACGGGCGAGGACGAGCCCGAGCCCCGCGCCCAGGACGAGCCCGCCAAGCCCGGCAAGAAGCCATGGAAACTGCGATCCCGCCGCTGCGGGCCGGGCCGCGGCCTGGGCCTGAGCCCACGCCGGAGCCGCCCACCCCACCGCGCCAATCCAGCCGATCCAAGACATCCGTCGCTCTCCTCCGATTCCTCTCACTTTATTCCCGGGGTTTCGCTTTCTCAACCAGGAGCGCGACCGCCGCGGGGAGAAACGTGAGGCTCCACAGGAGGGTGAACCCCAGGCCGAGCAGGGCCGACGCGCCGAGGAGCCGCAGACCCGGGGTGCGGGCGGCGAGGAGAGCTCCGAACGCGGCCATCGTGGTCAGGGCACTCACGGCGATGGGGACGGCGCTCGCCGCGGCCCCGCGGACCGCCGCGTCGGCCCCCGCGCGTTCCTCGTCCACCCGGTGCAGGAGGTGGACCGCGCTGTCTACCCCGATCCCGATCAGCAACGGAGAGATGACGATGTTCGTGAAGTTGAACTGGATCTTGAGGAGGTTCATCCCGGCGAGCATCCACACGTAGCCCATCCCGAGCGGGGCGAGGGCCAGCGCCGCCTTGACGAGCCGTGGGAAGTCCCGCCACACCAGGAGGAAGATGATCGCCACGGCGAGGACGGTGGAGACGAGGAAATCGCGCTTCATGTACCCCTCGATCTGGGCCGTGACCTCGGGGAGCCCGAACCGCTCGAAGCCCAGGCCATCCGCCCAGTCGAGGAAGGTCTGGAGGTTGCGGCCTTCGTAGATGGAGGGCGTCACCCGCGCCTCCACCACGTAGTGACCGCTCCTCGTGTGGTACTGGGACCGCACTTCCACCGGAAGAACGGCGAGGATGAGTCCGAGGAGGGCCGGCTCGGGGGGTAAGTCCTCGATCGCTTGGACGAACCGCGTCAGCTCTTCGAGATCCGGTACCATCTCCGCGAGCCGGGCGCGGTGCTCTTCTTCGTCCACTCCCTCGAGTTCCCACAGCAGGCGGACGAGGTCGTCCACCCCGTGCGACAGGACCTCGGCCAGATCGGATCGCCCACTCACGATGGCGAGAAGCTCGAGCTGGGAGAGGTCCACGATCAGGTTCTGGAGCCTCCCCAGAGTGGTATCCCATTGCCCAAGCCCCTCCCGTAGCTCTGCGACCGCATGCTGAACCTCGGCCACAGGCAGATCCCAGATCGAGACCTCGCCGCGCAGGAGTTCCCGGGGGAGGAGGTCGCGCGCCGAGGCGGTGGAGTGGACCAGCGGGTGGCCGGCCAGCCTTTCCTCCAAGAGCGGGATGTCCTCCGGCCGCTCGACGAAGAACCGGAACGAGTCCCCCAGCCATACCTCGCCCGCGAACTCGCGGGTGATGGTGGCGAGCACGGTCTGGGCCGGGGTGACGGGCGCGAGATCGAGGGACACGAAGCGGAACTCCACCCGGCTCGCTTGGTAGACGAGGGCCCCGGTGAGGATCACCCCTGCCGCGACCACTCCGGGCCGCAGGTGGAGGAACCGCCGGTACGCAGGGCGAAGAAAAGCAGGGGAGGCAAGGGGTCGCTTGCGGGGGGGGCGGCGCCGCGCGGTCAACGCGACCAGAGCCGGGGTGAGGAGCAGGGTGGTGATCAGCGTGGCGACGATCCCCACTCCCATGATTGCCCCCATCTCCCACAGGGCGCGGGACTGGGAAAGGAGGAGGCAGCTGAACACCGCGGCCGTGGTGACCGCGGAGGTGAGGCAGGCCCCGCCCTTCGTGCGCAGGGCCGTGCAGAGCGCCGCTCCGATCCCCTGCCCCTTCGACCGTTCCTCGACGTACCGGGAGAGGATGTGGATCGAGTGGCCAATCCCCAATCCGAGGACGAGCGCAGGCAGGAATACGGTGAGGAGGTTGAACCCGCCCACCGCGAACTTGGCCCAGGCCATGGTGAACAGGGCCGAGACCATCACCGGCGCCACCGCCGCCAGGCACAGGAACGGGCTCACAAACGTGAGAAACACCAGGCCAAACACCGCCGCCGAGGAGACGATCGTCACGAGGTTCATGTCCCGTCGGATCGCCTCGTCGGCCTCGACCAGCGCCACGTAGGTCCCGGTGATCCCGGCCTCGACCCCCAAGTCATCGAGCCCCGCTCGGGCCACGGCGTCCCGCACGACTCCGGTCACCCGTTGGTTGTAGGGCAACGACTCGAACGCCCGCCGCGACGGCCAAACTTGCAGGACCAGCCGGGTGCGATCCCGAGACAGGATCGGTTCGCCGATCTCCTCCGGCGCCGGGCGCACCCGGACCGCGCGGGCGATCGTCGCCGCCTCGGCCAGAAGGCCTTGCCCGGCGAGGATACCCTCGAGCAGGTCGCGGGCCGAGCGCCCAGTGGCGGCCAGCTCGGCGAGCGCCGCCCGCACCGCGGCCGGATCGGCGAACTCTGCGGCGGCAAGGCCGGCCAGAGCCTCGTCGAGCGAGCCAGTCCGAGGCAGCGCGGGGAAGCGATCCTGGACCTCCGCGGCGATCTGTCGGAGGCGGTCCACCTCCGCCGGAGAGAGGGTTCGGAAGATGTGGAGTTGCGCGGGGGTCCGGATCCCCTCCCCAACCCGGTACGAGGCGGACACGATGTCCGGGGAGGCGAGTCCGTCAAGCTCGGCGATCACCCTCTCGGCAGCCGCGAACAACGCCTCGGCCCGCGCGGCGAGGTCAGGCGGCGGGGAGCGGAGGGTGAGGAGGACAGCGATCACATCTGCGCTCGCCATCTCTTGTTCGACGGCCTGGAACTCCATAACGAGGGGATCCTCCTGCGGCAGGAGATCGAGGTAGGCGGTGCGAATGGGGAAGTCGCGGACATAGAGGACGGACAGCCCCGTCAGGGCAAGAAACACCGCCACGACCACGGCCGGCCAGCGCGTGGCAATGCTGCCGAGCGTGGAAAACAGCCGGTCCCGCCACCGGGGCGAGCTAGCGGGCTTTGGCTTCTTCTCCGGAGGGTGTGCGGATGGTGATGGCATAGCCAGTGAGTTTGGCCGCTAGCTCTACGTTGTGGCCGTCGCGGCCGATGGCAAGCGAGATCTCGTTCCCGGGCACGGTAACCACGGCGTTCTTCCCGGGTTCATCGAGTTCCAGCTCCCGGGTGCTGGCCGGAGCGAGGGCTGCGCGGATCACCTGGCGCACGTCTTCGTTCCAGCGCACGATGTCCACCTTCTCCCCAGAAAGCTCCCGGCTCACCGCGCGGATCCGGCTCCCGCCAGGTCCGATGCAACTCCCCACGGGGTCAATGCGTGGATCCACTCCCCGCACGAGCACCTTCGACTTCACCCCCGCCGCCCGCGCCACCTTGACGACTTCCAGCATCCCCTGCTCGAGCTCGGGCACCTCGAGGCCGAGGAGCTTGGTCACGAAGTCGGGGTGGGCACGGGACACGTAGATCCGGGGATCCCCCTGGGTTCTCTCCACCTGGTACAGGTAGGTGCGCAGCCGGCGGCCGGGGACGTAGCGCTCGGTGGGCAGCCGTTCCTCGCTGGAGAGGATGGCCTCCACTTCCCCAAGGTTGATCCACACGTCGCGCCCCTCGAACCGATGGACGAACCCGTTTAGGATCTCCCCAATGCGCGAGGCGTACATCTCGTACAAGCCCTCCCGACGGTGATGGAGGATCTCGCGGCGGAAGAAGTCCTCGGCGCGGCGGGACTCGATGCGCCCCAGTTGCCTCACGAGATCGAACTTGGACCCGTTCACGTACACGTCCCCCGAGCGCCGGTCAATCTCCACTCCCGGAGGTTCGTCCCCTCCGAATTTCGTCTGGTGCGCGGCGGCGATGGCCTTCTCCATGGCGCCATAGGCCACCTCGCGGTCGATCCCCCGGGCGCGGGCCATCTCCTCGATGGCCTCCAGAAACTCGATGTTCATCGGCCCCCCCGTTCCTTTCCTGTCTGCCGTGTGGGCACAGGCAGGTCGTAGACAACGTGGGCCCGGGCGACCCGTGCCAGCGGGATCTCGACCTCGCTCCCATCCAGGTCTACGACGATCGTTTCCCCTGTCGCCCCGATGAGCCTTCCGCGCCGCGGGCCTTCAGGTTCGAGCTTGAACTGGATCAGTTTCCCCACCGCCTGAGCGTAGTGTCGGGGCTCCCACAGGGGGCGCTCCACCCCAGGCGAGGACACCTCCAGCAAGAAGGAACAGGGCAGGGGATCTTCCCGGTCCAGAATGGCCCCGATTGCCCGGCTGGCCCGGGCGCAGTCGTCCACGGTCACGCCGCCGGGGCGATCCACCTGCACCGCGAGCCGGGCCTGCCGACCCAGGCGGTGAAGCTCCCAGTGGTATATTTCCACCTGGGCCTGGGCCGCGCCCTGGCGCACGAGCGTATCAAGCCTTTCCTGGACCCTCTCCATGTTCGGGGGATTATACTTGTCGCACGTGGCGGACACAAAGAGCGGAGCGCGTGTGGATCGCATCCTCGTGGGAGAGGGCGAAGCCGGGGAGCGGCTCGATCGGCTGCTCGCCCGGCGGCTTTCGATCCCCCGCTCTCACGCCCGTTCTCTCCTTGCCCAAGGGTCGGTGCGGGTCGGGGACGTGACGCCACACCCGGGACGGCGGGTGAAACTTGGGGAAGCGATCGAGGTGGCATGGGCCGGGCCGGGGATCTCCCCGACGTCTTTCCCCATCCCGATCCTCTACGAAGACGATGACCTCGTGGTGGTGGACAAGCCCCGCGGGCTCCCTGTGCACCCGGTGGGACACAGGCCGGAGGTGACGGTGGTGTCCACCCTCCTCGCCCGGGGCCCGCTTGCCCCGGGCGCACCCGGGCGGCCCGGGGTGGTGCACCGCCTGGACGCGGCCACCACCGGAGCGCTGGTGCTCGCCAAGACCGCCCCCGCGCTCCACGGGCTCATGGAGCAGTTCCGCGACCGGAACGTCACCAAGGAGTACCTGGCCGTTGTGGAAGGGAACGTGAACGTAGCCGAAGGGACGATCGAAGGGCGGGTGGGACGGGACGCCTCGCGCCCGTGGCGGATGCGCGTCGGGGGGGCCAAGGACGCCCACACCGAGTTCTCGGTGATCGAGCGTGGCCGGGGACAAACCCTCCTCATCGTCCGCCCCCGCACGGGACGGACCCATCAGATCCGGGTGCATCTCGCCGCGATCGGCCATCCCGTGGGGGGGGACCCTCTCTACGGGCGCGGCCCGGGTCCGCTCCTCCTTCACGCCTGGCGGCTGGGGTTCCGCCACCCGACTACCGGAGAGTGGGTGGAGTGCGAGGCCGAGCCCCCGCCGGAGTTCGCGCCGTGGTTCGGCGAACGAGGTAGTACGCGCCCGCGATGAACTGTCCCCCCACCGCGACCCAGAATGCCCAGATCCCGTGGGGGGTGAGGAGGAGGAGGAGCCCGGCAGCGAGGGCCAAGAGAAGCGCGGCGGCCTTGCCCGGCCACTCCGCCACGAACTCCCCGCGCCTCCGCCACAGGACGAGAGTCCCCACGGCGAGCCCAAGCTGAGGCAGGAAGAAGAGGCCCAAGCCCAGGTAGGGAATCCGCCCCACCGCGGCCAACGCGGAGAAGAGACCGAGGTAGAACGCCTTGTCCACCATCGGATCGAGGAGTTGTCCCAGCAGCGTGACCTGGCGGCTTCTCCGCGCCACCCAACCATCCATGACGTCGGTGCCAAGCGCCCCCACGAACAAGGCGAACGCTGCCCCCCAGTGCCCTCCGAGCACGCTGATCACGGTGGGCGCCAGGAGGAGCCCTCGCAACACGGTAAGGGCGTTGGCAACCGTCATCCTGCGCATGGTACCCGAACCGAGTGGGGCGGCCAACGCCAGCAGCCCGTGTGGGAAACCCAGGGCCGCGCTCGGGTACGCGGGCCTTCGGCTCACGGATTCCCGCTCTCTCGCCAGGCGAAGTTCATGGGGTTCGTTCACCGCCGAGACGCAGAGGAACCCCGAACTGCACCACCAAGGGCACGAAGGCGGGCACGAAGAACACAAAGGGACTGGGGGTTCTCAACCCCAGAGTTCATGCTTGT
>CAYSZC010000020.1:10007-12552 GCA_964435345.1 uncultured Thermotogaceae bacterium | reverse complement strand
GGGCTGGCCGAGCTCGGTGAACCGGTGGTGGGCGCAGGCGGCGACGATGGCGGCGTTGTCGGTGCATAGATCCCGCGGAGGGAAGTGGACGGAAAGCCCGCGCACGGCGGCCCGTTCAGGGAGAGCCTCCCGCAGCCGAGCGTTGGACGCGACCCCGCCGACCGCCACGATCCGAGTGAACGAAAACCGGCGCGCAGCGCGGACTGCCTTCTCCGCGAGCACGTCCACCACCGCTTCGAGGTAGGAGGCGCACAGGTCGGGGAGCGGCGTTGTCGGGCGATCTCGCAGCCAGTACACGGCCGCGGTCTTGAGCCCGGCAAAACTCATGTCCAGCCCCGACTCGATCATCGGCCTGGGGAACGGGATTGCCGTGGGATCCCCCTCTTTCGCGAGTTCGTCAATCCTCGGCCCGGCCGGGTACCCGAGGCCGAGGCGCCTCCCGAACTTGTCGAGAGCCTCCCCGGCCGCATCGTCCCGCGTCCCGCCGACGACCCTGTACTCCCCCCAGCGGGGCACGGCGACGAGCAGCGTGTGCCCCCCGGACACGATCAGCCCCAGAAAGGGCGGCAGCACGTCGGGATCGCTCAGCTTGTGGGCGAACAGGTGGGCGGCGAGGTGGTTCACCCCAACGAGGGGCACGCCCCGCGCCAGGGCGATCCCGGCGGCATGGGCCATGCCCACCAGGAGCGGTCCCACGAGGCCCGGGCCGTAGGTCACCCCCACCAGTGCGATCTCCTCCCACCCGATCCCGGACGCGGCGAGGGCCTCGTCGGCGAGGTACGGGAGCTTGCGCAGGTGATCTCGCGACGCCGCCTCGGGCATCACCCCACCGAAGCGAGCGTGGAGGTCGGTCTGGGAGTAGACGAGGTTCGCCAGGATCTCCCGCCCATCGCGCACCACCGCTACCGCCGTCTCGTCGCAGGACGTCTCGATCCCGAGGACGATCATGGTGTCGTGATCAGTGAACCGTAATCCGCGACCTGTGACGCTGCAAACCCGTTACACGTCACGGATGCATTCAGGCCTGAGGACCCCGATGAACGGGAGGTTCCGGTACACCTCGGCGTAGTCGAGTCCGTACCCGACGACGAACAGGTTCTCCGGGAGGACGAACCCCACGTAGTCCACCGGCACCTCGACCTCCCGGCGGTGGGGCTTGTCGAGCAGGGAGCACACCCGCAACGTGGCCGGCCCGCGGGCCGAGAGGCCTCCGAGGATGTGGTGCAGAGTGTGTCCGGTGTCCACGATGTCCTCCACGATGAGCACATCGCGGCGGCCGATCGCGCAGTCGAGGTCCTTGAGGATCCTCACCTCGCCCGGACTCGTGCCATTGCCGTAGCTTGAGACGGCCATGATGTCGTACTCGATGGGAAGATCCATGGCCCGGATCAGATCGGACATGAACGGCATCGCGCCCTTGAGGATTCCCACCACGAGGGGCGGCCGGCCGCGGGGATCGCGGGCGGCCTCCCCGCGGTAGTCAGCGGAGATCTGGGCGCCGAGTTCCCGCACCCGGCGGCCGATCTCGTCGGCCGAGATCACCACCCGCTCAATCCCGTCTAGCGTCTGTCCCAAGCGATTCATCGTCAAACACCCTTCCCCAGGAAAGTTGTCGGGGTAGACACCACAGCATACCGCACGATCTCCCCGTGCGTCAACTACCGGGGCGGGGCGATCTCAGACGCTGCGGCCTGGATGGCAGCAGCGAGGTCCAGGAGGAGTCTCCCGCCCACCCGTCGGCGATAGTCGGCGGAAGCGCGGAGGTCGGAAATGGGCCTGGTTGTGGCAGACAGGGGCTCGACGAGATCCAGCAGCGCATCGGGCTGCAAGGGGCGTCCGACGAGGGCCTGCTCCACTTCCCGGGGTCGGATCACGGTCGGGGCCACCGATCCGAGGGCCAGCCGCGCCTCGCGGATCGCCCCGTCCTCGACCCACAGCAGCGCTCCCAGGGAAGCCACGGCGATGATCAGGGCTTGCCTCCGCCCCACCTTGCGGAAGTAGGCGTGGGATCCGTCCCGGGGGAACGGAATGAAGATGGAGCGGATGAGTTCCCCGCGCTGAAGCGCGGTCTTCCCCGGGCCAAGGACGAACTCCTCCACCCGAAGCTCGCGCTCCCCGGCTGGCCCCACGAGGTTCACCTGCGCCTCGAGAAGGTACAACGGGACGAGCCCGTCCCCGGCCGGGGAGGCATTGGCGAGGTTGCCTCCCAGAGTCCCCACGGCACGGATGGCCGGGGCGCCGATTGTTTCCAGTGCCAACCTGAGGATGGGAAGCCGCGCAGCGACGGGGGAGGCGAGGATCTCGGCGTACGTGACCGCGGCCCCGACCTCGACGCCGGCCGGCGCCATCTGCACTGCGCGAAGCTCGGCCAGCTCTCCCAAGTAGAGCAAGCGCGGGACCACCGTTGCCTTGGCAAGGCGAACGAACACGTCCGTGCCGCCGGCCAGGGGCTTCCCTCCCTCGGCAGCAAGACCCACCGCTTCCGAGAGATCGCGGGGTTTCACAATCTCTACCGCGGATGTGCGCATCTCGCATCACCTCGCAA
>CAYSZC010000020.1:0-9907 GCA_964435345.1 uncultured Thermotogaceae bacterium | reverse complement strand
TCGCGGGGTTTCACAATCTCTACCGCGGATGTGCGCATCTCGCATCACCTCGCAACGAGTTGTTCTCCGTCTTGACGGTCATGTCGGGGCCATCTTGGCGGTGGGTTGCGCCCGCGGCGTTGCCAAGTCGGACGCCACATCCACGTCCTGGACAACGCCGGGATCGCCCCACGGGATCAGCTCGCAGTCGTGAAGGAGTTCCCGGGCGCCGACGTCCCCCCGGAGCGTCAGGAGGCGTGGCCGGAGCGACGGGGGCAGGTACACCGGAAATCCGCGCTTCCCGCGGTGCGCGAGCGCCACCGGTGTTGCCCCAGCCCGGGCGAGTACGGCCCGGGCCCCCTCCTCCGGAACCCACGGCATGTCCCCGAGGAACACGAGCAGCCCCCCCTCCACGGCTTCGGCCGCCCGGCGGAGCGACGAGCCCATGCCCTCCGGCCAGTTCTCGTTGATCACGACCCGCCACAGAGGCGGTTTCCGGTCGGCCGGTGCCTGGTTTGCGGAACGCCCGAGGTGCCGAACCTGCGAACCGTGAACCGCGAGCCGTAATGAGGGAAGCGCCGCGCAGATCGCCTCGGCGTCGGCCCCGAGGACGATCGCCCGGTCCGCCAGGGGAAGTTTTCCGACGAGGTCCATCACCCACGCCAGCATCGGCCGGCCGTTCACCGAGAGGAGGAGCTTGGGCTGGCCCATGCGCCGACCGGCCCCGGCGGCGAGCACGACCCCGGTCACCGCAGCCTCTCCGCGGCCCGCAGTACCGCCTCCACCACTTGCTCGTATCCCGTGCACCGGCAGAGGTTGCCGGCGAGGTACTCCCGGACCTCGTCCCGCGTCGGCTGCGGCTTCTCCTGAAGCAGGGCGTAGGCGGCCATGATCAGCCCGGGGGTACAGAACCCGCACTGAACCCCGGCCGTGACGATGAACGCCTCTTGCAGGGGGTGCAACCGCCCGGCGGGAGCGAGCCCCTCGATGGTCAGGACGTCCCTCCCCTCGACCTGGATTGCCGCGGTGAGGCAGGAGAGGCGGGGCTTCCCGTCCACGAGCACCGTGCACGCCCCGCACTCGCCCTCTCCGCACCCTTCCTTCGTCCCGGTGAGGCCGATGTCCTCGCGGAGAACGTCGAGGAGCCGCCGCCCGGGGGCCACCGCCTCGACCGGGCGCCCGTTCACGCGGAACGACAGGGTCACCCCAACACCTCTTCCACCGCCTCGATGCGGGGGGGGATCGCCGCCGGCTCGCGCAGTCCGCGAAGGGCGCCTTCCGGATCCTTGAGGCCGGACCCCGTGACGAACAGGACCACCCGCGCCCCCGGGGGGATCGCCCCGTCCCGAACGAGGCGGAGGAGCCCGGCGTAGGGGGCGGCCCCGGACGGCTCGGCGAACACCCCGGTCCGCCGTGCCAGTTCCTGAGCCGCGCTCACGATCTCGTCGTCGGTCACGGTCACGAACCCGCCCCCGGTCTCGGCCACCTCCCGCACCGCCCGCACCACGTCCCGCGGCTTACCGACCCGGATCGAGTCGGCCACCGTGTCCGCCCCTTCCTCGGCGGGAAGGATCGGCTGACCTGTGCTGTGGCGGGAGAAGGCATGGGCCACGGCCGCCGCCCCGTGGGCCTGCACCCCGTACACCTTGGGCGCACGCTCGGCGAGCCCAACCTTCATCAGCTCCCGAAACCCCTTGCCGATCCCCGCTGCCACCGACCCGTCCCCGACCGCCACCAGGACAAAGTCTGGGAGCCGGTGCAGTTCCTCCCACACCTCGAACGCCCCAGTCTTGTTCCCCTCCACCACCATCGGATTCTGCCCGTCGGAGCGGTTGTACCACCCGAACCGGTCCGCGGCCTGGATCGCGAGGTCGTAGGCGTCGCCGTAAGTGCCGTCCACGGCGAACACCACGGCTCCGAACGCGAGGAGTTGGGCGACCTTGGCCCGCGGCGCGGTCTTGGGGACGAAGATGTAGCAGGGGATCCCGGCCGCGGCGCAGAACCCCGCCGTGGACGTGGCCGCGTTTCCGGTGGAGGCGCAGACGAGCGCGTCCCGGCCGAGCATCCGCGCCGCCGCCACCGTGACCGCCGTGCCCCGGTCCTTGCAGGAGGCGGTGGGGTTCAACGTGTCATCCTTGACCCACAGCGCCGAGAGGCCAAGTTCCGCGGCGAGGGAAGGGCACGCGTAGAGCGGCGTCCAGCCCGCGCGCAGCGGGACCGCGTACTCCGCGGAGAGGGGAAGAAGCGGCTCGTACCGCCACAGGGAGACCCGCCGCGTGTCCGCGAAGGCCGTGGGGCCGAGCCGCCGGCCGAGGGCGCGGTAGTCGTAGAGGACCTCGATCGCCCCCGCGATCGGCCCGCAGCGCGGGCACAGATGGTCCACCGACCACGGCCCGAACTCCCGGCCGCAGCTCAGACAGCGAAAAGCGGTAGGCTCACCCATTCGGATCTCCTCCTTCCCCGGGCAGGAATGGAAGCGACGCCGTCACCCCGCGCAGGAGGACGAGCATCTCGGCCGCTGCTCTCAGCGTCTTCGTGCCAGAGAATCGCCGTTTCAGCGCGAGATCTCGCACCTGGAGGTCAGGGGATAGTACGGCTTCCATGTCCTCGTCCACGAACGTTATCGCAGCCCCCACAGACAGGCGCAACTCCCGGCCTGCCTCCCGGCGGCGGACCGTCCCGCCCTGGATGAAGAACGCGTTGTCCTCCTCACGGCGGAAGTCCTCGTCCCGCAGGAACAGTCGCGGCTTGTCCAGATACGGTTTGCCTTGATGAACGCAGAATGTGGCGCAGTTCCCGCACTCGTTGCAGAGGTCGTCCAGGTGGACGATCTGCCGCGGCTGGCGGACCTCGAAGACCTCCTCCGACACCACGGTCAGCCGACCGTCGGCGCAGGCGAGCACCGGGAGGACCCACCGCACCGGACCCGCGTCGTAGGCGAGGTTGGCCCGGTTCGGGCACACCTCCACGCACTTGTCGCACAGCGTCGCGCACTGGACGCAGCGGCTGGCCTCGGCCCGGGCCGCGTCGTCGCTCAGGGTCGCCTCGACGAGGTCGAACCCGTCCCGCTCGGCAACGGGCAGCACTTCCGGTTCCCGCTGGGGCTCGATCCGGGCCCGGGCACGTTTGGCCCGGGCGACCTCCGCTTCGGAGAGGGTCACGACCGGAGAGGGCCACGAGCAAAACGGAACCGCGAGATCCCGACAGATCGCCTCCGCGGCCCGGCGGCCGTCGGCGCACGCCTCGACGATCGTCGCCGGTCCCCGCACCGCGTCCCCGCCGGCGTAGACGCGGGCCACCCCGCCCCCGCTATCCGGGCCGACGACAATCCGCCCATCCCGCCCTGCGGCAACACCGCTCCCCTTCAGGAATCCCATGTCCGGACGTTGCCCGACGGCGACGATGATCGTGTCCGCGGGGATCTCGAACCCACTCCCCTCGATCGGGACAGGGTTCCGCCGGCCATCGGGCCCCAAGTCCCCGAGCCTGTTGCGCAGGCACTCGACCGCCACGGCCCGACCGTTACGCACGATCCGCTGCGGGGAAACGAGCTCCAAGAGGACGTTCCCTTCCGCCAGCAGATCGTCAACTTCCTCCGGCTCGGCGGGCATCTCCGCCCGCGTCCGGCGGTACACAACCGTCACTGGGCGCCCGGTGAGGCGCTGGGCGGTCCGCGCCGCGTCCATCGCCGTGTTCCCTCCCCCGATGACGAGCACGTGAGATCCCAACTGGGGGCGGTTCCCCACGCTCACCTCCCGGAGGAAGCCGAGGGCGCCCCATACGCTACTCTCGTCCTCGCCCTCGATCCCCAACCGGGCATCCGCCTGGAACCCGCTGGCGACGTACACCGCAGCGAACCCCTGCCGCAGCAGGGCCTCGGGAGGCTCGGCGATCGGGTGGTTCAGGACGATCTCGACCCCCAGGGCCTGGATCCGCGCGATGTCGGAGCGGATCACGGACGGTGGGAGTCGGAACGCCGGCGCCAGGGCGAGCATCCCGCCCGGCTCGCCCCGCGCCTCGAACACCGTAGCCTGGACCCCGCTCAGGGCGAGGAAGTAGGCCGCGGACAGCCCGGACGGCCCGCTCCCCACGATCGCTACCTTGTCCTTCGTTGCCTGCGCCCTGCGACTTGGGACTTGCGACTGTCCTTTCTCCACGGCGAACCGCTTGAGGGCGCGGATCGCCACAGGTTGCTCGTAGGTGTTCCGCGTGCAGCGGGTCTGACACACGTGCGGGCACACATGGCCTGTCACGCCGGGGAATGGGTTCTCGTTGAGGATCCCCGCGAGCGCCGGACCGTACTTGCCGCGGGCGATGAGGCAAGCGTAGCCGGGCACGTCCTGACACACCGGGCACTTCTCCACGCAGGGGGCGGCGATACAGTCAAACGGATCGAGCCCGGACTCGACCTGGGGGAGGCCGTACGGGAAGTAGCCCTTCCGGTAGCGTCGGTTGTTGAGCGCGTCGGCGGCCGCCTTCTCCAGGTTCGCCGCCCTGTCGCGGGCGAACTCCGCCAAGCTCGGGGCGCCCTGGGCGCGCATCGCGAGCTCCAGGTTCTCCAACCACTGCCCGAGCCGGGCGTAGCCCCCCGGCTTGAGGAGGTCGGAGGCCGCGGTAACCGAGCAGGCCCCGCAGGCGAGGATCGTCGAGATATTCAGCGCATCGGCGCCGCCTGAGTAGGACACGGCAAGCTCTCCATCGAACTCATGGACGAGCTTGCGGAAAAGGTTCAGCGTGAGGGGGTACAACGCCCGCCCGGACATGTACACCTCCTCCCCCGCGAGGCGGCCCTTGTGGTTGGACATGGCGAGGGTGTTCGACAGCTTGACCCCGAACGAGAGTCCTCGCTTGACGGCGACCTTCTGGAGCGATTCGATCAGCGCGACCGCCCGCGGGTATTGAAGATCGTGCGCGAACACCCGGTCGGGAATCCCGATCTCCCGGAACCCGAGGCGGTCGTGAAGGATCGTCAGCACCTCGTCCTTGCCGAGGAGGGTGGGGTTGAGCTTGACGAACGTGTGCAGGCCCCTCTCTTCCAGCAAATAGCGCGCGATTTTCTCGATTTCGTCGGGCGGGCAGCCGTGCATCGTGGACAAGGTCACGCTGTCCGTTATCTTCGTCGGGATCTCGATCTCCGCGAGCTGCGGGAAGCGCTGGCGCAGCGTCTTTCGGATCTCGTCAAGCTCCGCGGATGCGTCCTGGAGGCGCTCCATGAACTGCGTCAGGCGGGGGCTCTTGATCCCGTCGAGGTTGTAGCCCACGCTCATGTTGAACGCCGTGCCCGGCGGACCCTCGAACCCGAGGGCCTCGCGCAGAATGTGGATGAGGGCCCATGCCTTGATGTACTCGCCCGCCGACTCCTCCAGCCTGAGCTCCTGAGACCACTCCACGTTGTAGCCCTCGTCCTCCATGTCCATGCACGGGCGGGGGATCGTGAGCTCGTCCATGATCTGGACGGTCTTGAGCTCGATGAACCGTCCGCCGCAAAGCCAGGCCGAGACGATGTTCTGAGCGAGCTGGGTGTGGGGACCCGCCGCCGGGCCGATCGGGGTCCCCACCGGGCGCCCGAACATCTCGCCCGCGTACGGGGCATCCCGGCGCGGGACGTGGAACAGGGACCTGGGGATCCCGAAGACCGAGCCGCGGTGGGCAAGCTCCTCAAGCGCCCAGCGAAGCAGGGCCTCGAACGGCTGCGCCCGCATCACATCGGACATCCTGCACCCCCTCTGACCTCGTGGCGGCGGGGCTTGTCCCCGACAACAAGGCGGTTCGCCGGTTGATCGGTTCGCCGGTTGCGAAAAGCATCGCCGTCGCTACACGCCCGTTCGACGTTCGGTTCTACAACCTGGCCCACAGTCTCTCCGCCGCGTCCCGGGACTGGCCAAGCGCCTCCCGCTCCGAGAACCCCAGAACCTCCCCGTCCCGGAGCCGGATCTTCCCGCCCACGATCACCGTCCGCGGCCGTACCCCCTCGCTGATCGAGCCGAACAGGAAATGGGAGAGGAGACTCCCTGCATCGAGGGGGGTGGGCGGCACGTAGTCCCACACCACGACGTCGGCGGCGTGCCCGGCCTCCAGCTTTCCAAACGGCATTCCGAACGCCCCTTCCGCCAGGGCGTAGTTGTGGCGGATAAGCGAGAGCAGGGCGGGATCCCCAAGCGTCGTCGGATCGCCCGTGGCGTGATGGGCAAGGAGGCGCGCCACGAGGAGTTCCCCGACGATGTCGCACCCGAACCCGTCCGTGCCGATCCCCACGCGAATCCCACGGCCGAGCATCGCCCCGACCTGGGCCGCGCCCACGGCGTTGTTCATGTTCGAGCGCGGATTGTGGATCACGCTTGCCGGACGCTCGGCGAGGAGTCCCATCTCGGCCTGGGAAAGCTGGATCCCGTGGATGAGTAGCGACCGTTCGGTGAGGATCCCGAACCGGTCCAGTCGCTCCGCGGTCCGCATCCCGTGCTGCAGCGCATCCAGCGGATCCTCTTTCCCCTCCGCAAGGTGGATGTGGAACGGCATCTTGAGTTCATCCGCCGCGGTTGCGGCCCGGGATAGTGTCTCATTGGACAGGGTGAACGAGGCGTGGAGCCCCATGTGGGCAGCGAACAACCCGGGGGCCCGCTCCTCGCGGGCAAACCTGACGTTCTCCGCGATCCCGGCATCCCGCTCCGCAGCTCCGCCCCGATCGGTGACCTCGTAGCAGAGGCCGGCCCGCAGCCCGACCGCGGCCACGGCGCGCTTGATCTGGGACAGGGACCCCGCGATCGCCGTGGGGGAGGCGTGGTGATCGAACAGGGCGGTCACCCCGGACCGGAGGTGCCCCAGCGCCCCCACCAGCGCGGAGTGGTAGACCGTGTCCAGGTCGAGGGCCCGATCCAGCTTCCACCACAGCTGCTCCAGGATCTCCCGGAACGAGGTCGGATCGAACCGTTTGAGAGGGACTCCCCGGGCAAGGGCCGAGTAGAGGTGGGCATGGGCGTTGACGAGGCCCGGGGTGAGGAGCCGCCCGTCGGCGTCGAGCCGTTGCGCGCCCGGCACATCGGGGGCCGGCCCGGGCCCCGCGGCCACGATCCGCTCCCCCTCCACGACGACGTACCCGGACTCGTGGTACGTCCCCCACAGATCGGCAATCCGCGCTCGCTCGATGACCAGTGCCATGGCCCGTGAGTGTACCGCCTCCTCCGGGGGGAGACGAAGCTCCCTACGCGAAGAGCGGTACCACCTCCCCTTTTTCCACGTCCACCAATCCCAGGTCGGTCACCCGCAGCTCGGGGATCACCGGGAGGGCAAGGAGGGAGATGGTCATGAACGCGTTGTTGAGCGTGCATCCACACTCCTTCAGGGCTCGGTGGACTCCCTCTGCCTCCTCCGCCACGGTCTCAGCCGGGCGATCGGAGATCAGCCCGGCGATGGGCAGGGGAAGGAGCGCCCGCGCTTTACCATCCCGCACCACGCACACCCCGCCGCCGATCTCCGCGAGCTGGTTCGCGGCGGTGGCCATCGCTGCGGGATCGGTCCCCAGGACGAGGAGGTTGTGGCTGTCGTGGGCCACCGTGCTCGCCACGGCGCACGACCCTCGCAGCCCAAGGCCCGCCACGAAACCGTGGCCGATCCGCCCGCTCCCGTGGTGCCTCTCCACGACCGCGAGCAGGGCAACGTCCCGATCCGGATCCAGGGACACCCGTCCCTCCCGCACCGGGAGGTCCAGGCGGATCGCCCGGTTCTGCGCCTGGTTTTCCACCACCTCGATCGCCCGGACGGTGACGGTTCCCTCAGCACGGGGAGCTGCGACCAGGAAATCGGACGGGACGAGCGCCCGCTTCAAATGGACCGCACGCCTCGCCGCTAGGGGATAGGGATAAGCGGGCAGCTCGCGGGTCAAGCAGCCCGCCTCGGCGACGACCTCCCCGGCGGCGATGACCACATCCACAGCGAACGAGACGAGGTCGGAGACGAGGAGGATGTCGGCGTAGCGGCCCGGCGCGATCGAGCCGACGTCGCGCGCCACCCCGAAGTACTGCGCTGTGTTCAGGGTCGCCATCTGGACGGCGGTGACCGGGGGTATCCCGTGGCCGATGGCGAGACGGACGACGTCATCCATGTGCCCCTGCGAGAGGAGCGTTCCGGCGTGGCGATCGTCGGTGCAGAGGAGGACGTGGCGCGTGTCAACCCCGAGCTCGGTTGCGGCACGGAGTTGCAGGGCAAGATCCTGCCACGCGGAGCCCTGGCGGACGATGGCGCACATCCCCTGGCGCACCCGAGCCAGCACGTCCTCGGGCCGCGTCCCCTCGTGGCAGTCGCTGGGCCCACCGGCAACGTAGCCATGAAAGGGCCGACCCAGGTCGGGCGAGGCGTAATGCCCGCCCACGACCTTCCCCGCTGCGAGCGTGGCCGCGATTTCCCCGTGGACCTTGTCATCCCCAGCCACCAACCCGGGGTAGTTCATCACCTCGCCCAGGCCGATCACCCCACGCCAGGCCAGCGCCTCCGCCACCTCGGCCGGGCCGATCTCGGCGCCGGCGGTCTCCCGGCCGGGGGCCGCGGGGACACAAGACGGGACCTGAACGTAGACCTGCATCGGGGTCTGGGCCGCCTCGTCGACGATCAGCTTCACCCCCGGAAGGCCCAGGACGTTGGCGATCTCGTGAGGGTCGGCAAACACGCACGTCGTACCGTGGGGGAGAACGGCCCGGGCGAACTGGGTCGCGGTGAGCATCGAGCTCTCGATGTGAACGTGCGCGTCGAGGAGTCCGGGGACGAGGTATCGGCCGCCGGCCTCGATCACCGTGGTGCGGGGGCCGATCAGCGGGCCCGCGTCGGGTCCACAGTAGGCGATGCGGCTTCCGAGGACCGCGATGTCGGTGTGATCGAGGATTTCGCCGGAGCAGACGTTCACCCACCGCCCGTCGCGGATCACGAGGTCGGCCGGGCGCCGCCCCATCGCCACGGCGACGAGGTCCCGCGTCATCTCATACAGCGGCCTTCGCCCGGGCATCGTGGTCGAGAAAATGCGGCGCCCTGGGGTGAGGCAGCCGCCCGTCCCGCCTCCGGCTCTCCCGGTCACGGGCCGACCACGCCCTTGACCGCCCACCCCATCGTGACGAGCGCGTCGTAGGACATCCGCAGCCCCTCCGGGACCCTCAGGACGCCCTCCCGATCCACGATCGGACCCTGGGATCGTCGCTGACCCCCGGCTCGCCCATCTGCTGATGTCGGGTGAACACGAGGTCGTATACGGAAATCTCCCCGAAGGCCTTGGTATCCACGATTTTGCCCTTGAGCGCAGCCTCGAACTTGGGGTTGATCGGGCACCCCGGCCTTGAGCCCGTTCAGGCAGTAGAACTGGTAGAAGTCGGCCATGTAGGTCATCGTGTTCGCGGCCCGCTTGAACCTAGAGCAGTGGGCGAGGGCCTGCGCCCCTGAAACGGAACCACGTGGAGAGCCGCGATTAAGACCCTCGGGTGGATCCCCTGCGTCGCAAGGTACTTCACAGGCGCTCGGTAGTCAAGTCCCGAGGCGCCTCCGCTCGCTGTTGTGGTACAGCAGATGCCGGCCTGCCTGCTGCAGGCAGGGCGGTTACACCCGGAGGTTAGCCCGGCGGTTCCGCTTGAGGGGCGCACCTCAAGCAGCAGGCGACCGCGGCCCTCGAGGAGCGTCACTACCTGCCCTTAAGGTCGCATCTTGATTGTTGACGGGCATCGCTGTTAGGATAGCGCTATCGCAAGACCTGTACGGCTGGAGCATCCAGGACACTGTAGCGTCTCATCGCGTGAGGAGCGCGCCCGTGTGGCGATCCCCGTTGCCGCTTTGGGGATGGGCGTCCACAAGAGACCGAGAAAGATACCCGCAGAGGGAGGGACCGATGGAGGAGTTGAGGGCGCTCGAGGTCGTGGGGATAGAGAAGAGCTTCGACAGTCTTCGGGCGGTGCAA
>CAYSZC010000019.1:8767-12759 GCA_964435345.1 uncultured Thermotogaceae bacterium | reverse complement strand
GATCTTCGAATGGCCTTCTGGTAAGGGTAATCGCTTAAGTCAATGCCATTGCCCCGTCGTGGGGGAGGATGGGGGAGAGGGGGACGTTCCCCTCACCCGCGCCGGGGAGAGAGACGGTTGGCATCCACCGAACCTGTCAGAACCGGCCGGAGATGCTGATTCGGAGACCGCTCCAGGGCAGGGAGAGGTCGGCGCGGATCTCGGCAATCCCGAACGGTCGGGCGAGGATCCCCAGATCCAGGTGGGGTGCCTCTCCGTCGAGTTCCAGGACGAGCTTCAGGTTCGACCATAGGTCGAGGTCCGTCCCGAGGTAGGGGTCCAGGCGGACCGCCGGGGCGAATGCGAGGTCGAGTCCAGGGTGCAAGGTGAGGAAGGGGAGGACCCGCCACGAGAGCATCCACCCTCCCCGCACTCTCCAGGCGAAGGTCGGGACGAGAAACTCCGCACTGAACGGGATCGCCAGAGCAACCGGCCCGCTGGCTCCCACGTGGTACTTCCCGAAGATCCTGATGTCGCCGAACGCAGCAGACACAGGCCGGGTTCCTAGTTGGAGGGTGTCGCTCAGTCCGTACTCGAACTCGAAGAACGCGAGCGGGTTCGTGGGCGAGGCGAACGCGAAAAACTGAATCTGGACCTCGCCACCGGACAGGGTGTAGGCGGTGGGCCTGTACAGGCCGCGCGTTGGCGGTGCGTCCCAGAAACTACGGCCCAGCGCGGGTGCGCCAATGGCGATTCCTGCAGCCACTACGGACAGGCAGATGTTCCGGATCAGGCTACGCAACAAGGGTCGGCCCATCGCGCGCCATCCTACCACGTTCCCGGAGGAGGCGCCGTCCTCGGCCACGGTTCACCGCCGGTAGGCCCAGCTCGTGAGCCGCCCCTCCAGGACGCCGAACGCGACGTAGAGGAGCACCCCCAGCGCCGCGATCACCACAAGCCCCGCGAACACGAGCGGCACGTCGAACCGCGAGCTCGCCGCGATCATGAGGTACCCCACGCCGCGGTTGGAGGCCACCGTCTCCGAAATCACCGATCCCACGAACGCCAGCGTCACCGCCACCTTCATCGAGGCGAAGAAATAGGGCATCGTGCGGGGAAGTCCTACCTTGCGGAAGGACTGGAACCGGCCCGCCCCGAGCGACCGGAGCACGTCCTGAAGTTCCGGCTCGAGGGTGGCAAGGCCCGTCGCCACGTTGACCACGATCGGGAAGAACGAGATCAGAAAGGCCGTGAGCACGGCCGGCACGGTCCCGATCCCAAACCAAATGACGAGCACGGGCACGATCGCCACCTTGGGGATGCTGTTGAACGCGATGAGGAGAGGGTACAAGGCCTTGTACACGATCGCCGAGTACCCGATCAACCACCCCAGGAGCAGCCCGAACGCCACCGCCACCCCGAACCCAACGAGGGTCGTGTACAGGGTTTGCAGCGCATGGAACCAGATCGCGGAGTGCCACCTGACCAGGGACGCCCACACCGCGGTGGGAGCGGGGAGGACGAACTGGGGCAGCTTGAACAGGAGGACGACGATTTCCCACACCAGGAACACGCCGATAATGGCGAGGGCCGGAAGGACGCTATCGTAGATCTTGCGTCGAAAGACCATGGGCCCTCCTCAGCCTGTCTCGTCCCGCACGTCCCCGATCTGTTTCCGGATCGCGCGGAACAGCTCCAAGAACTCGGGGGTGAAACAGCCCTCGAGCGTGCGCGGGCGGGCGAAACTCACCTCGGTTCGTGACACGAGGCGCCCCGGTCGCTTGCTCATCACGTACACGGTGTCGGCGAGGAAGATCGCTTCCCGGAGGTCGTGGGTGACAAGGATCACCGTACATCGCCGTTCGGACCACAGATTCTGGAGCACGAGCCACAGCTCCTCGCGGGTGAAGGCATCCAGAGCTCCAAACGGCTCGTCGAGGAGGAGGATCTCCGGCTCGTGAACCAGCGCCCGGCACAGGGACGTCCGCTGCTGCATCCCACCGGAGAGTTGCCACGGGTGGCGGTCGGCGAACCCGTCGAGGTGCACGGACGCGAGCAACCGCTGGGCTGCTTCCACATAGGGACGCCGGTCGCGTCGGTACCGAGTTCGATGGGGCTCGACGATCTCTAGCGGCAAGAGGACGTTCCCCAGCGTGGTGCGCCAGGGAAGCAAGGTCGGGTTCTGGAACGCCATGCCGACGACCTTCAGCGGCCCGCGGACCGGCTTCCCGCCGACCGCGACCGCCCCGCCTGTCGGCAGGAGCAGGCCGGAAATCAGCTTGAGGAAGGTGGTCTTGCCGCAGCCGCTCGGCCCCACGATCGCCACGAACTCCCCGCGCCGCACGCCCAGGTCCACCTTGTCCAGAGCGTGGGTGGCCTTGCCCCGATACGTGTACTCGAGCGAGACGCCCCTGAACTCGACGACGCACTCGCCGCGGCTGCCGTCAGCGGTCGCGTTCTGCCGTTGTCCCATGGAAGGGGGCCTGTGAGGAAGGAACGGCCGTGGCGCAAGTGCTCTGCGCCACGGCCACCGTCCGTCACCTCGGCAATCGCTCCGCCAGCGGGGGCAGGAATGCAGAGGTGAATACCGTGTCCGGGGCGGGCACGAATGGCAGGCCGAACGCCTCGGCCACCAGCGCGATCGAGCCGGCCAACCGCGTCAGCCGGACATCGCCGAACCCGCGTTCCTTCACGTCCGGGGTGAGCATGCACACGTTGATCGCCAACAGCAGCCGCTCCCTCTCGACCGTGACGTCAATCAACGGATCGCGCTTGGCGACGAACCTGATCGCCTCGTCGGGGTTGGCGATCGTGTCGTGCCAGGCCCGGGTGAGAGCCCGCAGGAACCCGCGCACGGCCTCGGGCTTCTCCGCGAGCAGTCTAGGCGAGGCCATCACCGCATTGCCGTAGAGGTCCAGTCCGTGGTCCGCGTAGAGGAGCGTCACGATGTTCTCCGCGGGGACGCCGGCCGCCTTGAGGTTGAGGACCGCGGTGAAAAAGTGGGCGCTGACCGCGTCCACGTCCTCCCTGATGAGCATGGGCTCCCGCAGCGGGGGACCCATGGTGACCCACGCGATCGTCGCCGGGTCGAGGCCCACCGCTTTGGCGAACACCGGGAACAACCTGCGCGACGCGTCGCCCGCCGGCGCCCCGAGGGTCTGCCCAGTCAAATCGCCAGGTCTCGCAATCCCCCGACCCTTCAGGGTCACGATGGAGAACGGGGCGTAATCGTAAACGATCGCGATAGCGATGAGAGCTTGGTCCGGGTTCTTGGCGTTGAACTCGATCATCGAGTTGATGTCGGCAAAGCCAAGGTGGTAGACCCCGCCCGCGATCTTGCTCACCGCGTCCGCGGACCCGAACCCCCGGTCAATCGTGACGTCCAACCCCTCCTCGGCGAAGTAACCCCTGTACAGGGCCACCAGGAACGGGGCCTGTGGCCCCTGGAACGCCCAGTCCAAAGTAAACCTGAGGCTGGTCTGGCCAAAGCCCAAGACGGCCAGCGCCACCACGAGTAGCACGCACATCACACTGCGCCTCATCGAGAACCTCCTTCGTTCTTCTCGCTGCATCTCGGATGGATGAGAGAGACCAGAGCCACGTGTGGTTCCCGGGGATCACCTCCCTTGGCCCGCTCGGAGCGCGGCAAGGACCCGCTCCGGGGTGAACGGGGCCCGCGTCAGGCGGACCCCAACTGCGTTGTAGATCGCGTTCGAGATCGCGGGGAGGGGCCCGTTGATCCCGATCTCGGCGATGGACTTGGCCCCCCACGGCCCGGTGGGCTCGTGGGACGGGACGAGGATCGCCTCGATCTCCGGAACGTCGGGCGCGCACGGGATCTTGTAGTCGAAGAAGTTTGCGTTCACGCACCGCCCATGCCGGGAGAACAGCAGTTCTTCAGACAGGGCGTGGCCGATTCCCTGGACGACCGCCCCCTCGAGCTGCCCCTCGGCCTGCGGGGGATGAATCGCCACGCCGCAATCCGCCGCGGCGACGAACCGTTCCACCCGCAC
>CAYSZC010000019.1:0-8667 GCA_964435345.1 uncultured Thermotogaceae bacterium | reverse complement strand
GTCGTGCTGGAGGCGTAGGCGCCGGTGTCGAACGGGGTGAAGTCGGTGTCGGAAGAGTAGACGAGGACTGCCTCAACAGGGACGCCGAGCACCTCGGCCGCGATCTGGGCAAGGATCGTGTCCGATCCGGTCCCGAGATCGGTCGCACCGACGAGGAGCCGGAACGAGCCGTCGTCCTGCATGGCGATCGTCGCGCCGGCCATGTCCACCCCGGTGATCCCTGACCCCTGCATCGCGCAGGCCATCCCCAGCCCATGAACCCACGGCCCGTCGCGACGGCGCTTCCCATGTTTCTCCGCCCATCCGATGCGCTCCGCCCCGATCCGCAAGCACTCCGCAAGCTCGCAGGAACGAACGATCTGGGCGGTGCCCTCTCGCCCCTCCCCGATCTTCTCGAAGATAGGGGAGGTCTCCCCGACGCGGATGTGGTTCCGGCGCCGGAGTTCCAGGGGGTCCAGGCCGAGCTTCGCGGCGAGGATGTCCATCGCCACTTCGAGGGCGAAGTACCCTTGCGTCGCCCCGTACCCCCGGTACGCCCCGGCCACGGGGAGGTTCGTGTACACGGCCTTCCCGTGGAAGCGAAGGTGCTCCGCCTTGTTGTAGAGGGGCAAGGTCTTCGATCCGACGTTGCTGAGGACGGTCAGGGCGTGGGCCCCGTAGGCGCCGGTGTTGGAGAGCGCCTCCATTTCGTGGGCGCGGAGGATCCCGTCTTTCGTGGCCCCCAGCCGCACCGTGACCCGCATCGGGTGGCGGGTCCGGCTGGACACGAACACCTCTTCCCGGGTGTAGGCCATCCGCACCGGCCGTCCGGTCCGCAGGGCGAGCGCCGCGGCCACCGGCTCCAGGATGACCTCCTGTTTCGAACCGAATCCCCCCCCGATCCGGGGTTTCACGACCCGGATGCGAGATGGGGGGATCTCGAGCACGCGGGCCACGATCCGCCGCACGTGGAACGGGACCTGGGTCGAGCTGCGCAGCACGAGGCGGCCGTCCTCGTCGAAGTAGGCGATCACGCAGTGGGGCTCGATCGCGGCGTGCTGGGAGTACGGGATCGCGCACGTCGCCTCGACGGTCACAGGGGAGTTCGCCAGGGCGTGGGCCACGTCCCCCACCGGGATGTCCACCGCCGCGGCGATGTTCGCCTTGGGATCGTAGATCCCTTGGGCATCAGGTTCGTCGTGGATCACGGGCGCCCCCGGCGCCAGGGCTTCCTCAGGGGACAGGGCCGCGGGGAGGACCTTGTACTCGACCACGATCTTGCGGAGGGCCTCGTCGGCCGCACCCTCGGTCTCCGCCGCCACCGCCGCCACTTGGTCCCCCACGAGCCGGACCTTTCGGTCGAAGAGGAAGTTGTCGTACGGGGAGGGCTCCGGCCACCCTTGGCCGGCCGTGGTGTAGGGGACGCGCGGGACGTTCCCGTGGTGGAGGATGCAGGCCACGCCAGGCACCTTCTCCGCTTCCGTGGTGTCCAGCGCCAGGATCTCGGCGTGGGCGTGGGGGGAGCGGAGGATCTTCCCCACCAGGATCCCGGGGAGATCGAGGTCGAGGGTGAACTTGGGCTGGCCGGAGACGAGGGCCGGCCCGTCCACCTTCCGCGCGTTCTGGCCCACCTGCCGCAGCTGTTTCTCTACCGCCATGTCCCGCCCCTCTTCCACTCCGCGGCGAGCAGCACCGCATCCACGATCTTGACGTAGCCCGTGCACCGACACAGGTTCCCGGCGATCGCCTCCCGTATCTCCTCCGGAGTCGGATCCGATTTCCGCGTCAAAAGTTCGTGGGCGACGAGGACCATCCCGGGGATGCAGAACCCGCACTGCACGGCGCCGGAATCGAGAAACGCCCTCTGGAGCGGATGCGGATCCTCAATCGTGCCCAGTCCCTCCACGGTCGTGATCCGCTTCCCTTGGACCCGCGGGGCGACCGTGAGGCATGACCGCACCGCTCGCCCATCGAGGAGCACCGTGCACGACCCGCAGTCTCCGGTGTCGCACCCGGACTTCACCGACTTCATCCCCAAGCGGCGAAGGACGGCGAGAAGCGATTCCCCGGGCCCGACCTCGACGTATTGGGGGACGCCGTTCAGTTCAAAGTTGATCTTCATGCCGCCCTCTGCGTGGCGCGGGCGAGGGCGCGTGTGACGAGGACCCCGGCCACGCTTCGCCGCCAGGCCGCGCTCGCCCGCCGGTCATCCCCCACCTCAACCCGGGCCTCCACCTCGGCCCGAGCCTTCTCCCATAGTTTTTCCACCGGCGCCTCGCCGACCAGGGCTTCCTCGACCCAGGGGAGACGTTGACCGCGATCCGGGGTTGCTCCGATGGCGACCCGGGCCCACGTAATTCTTCCCCCCTCGAGACCCAGGCCACAACACGCATTGAGGAGCGCGATGTCGCCCCGGCAGCGCGACAGCTTCTCGAACGCGAACGCCCCGTCCCACGGCGGGAGCGCGATCTCTGTGATCAGCGCGCGGCGGAACGTCCCCCGAAACGCCTGGCCATAAACGTCTTCCACTTGCGCCCGCTCCTCCCGGTCGGCTTGCCACCGGACTTCGGCCCCCAGGGCGACGAGCGCGGTGGGGATGTCCGCCCATGGATGAGCGGAGACGACGGCCCCGCCCAGGGTGGCCATGTTCCGGAGCGGCGGGGAGGCCACGCGGCACAGGACGTCGGCGAGGATCCCGCCCGAATACTCCTCTGCGGCAGGGTGCACCAGGAGGCCGGTGAGGGTCGTGGTGGCGCCGACTCGAAGCCCGCCGTGCCCTGCCTGTACGTAGGAAAGCCCGATCCCGGCGATGTCAATGAGCCCTTCGAGATCGCGCGCGGACCGGGCGAGGTCCACGCCCCCGGCGAGGAGGGCCCCGCGGCCGTCGTAGGCCGCAAGCAGCGACAGGGCCTCTTCCATGTCCCGTGCCCAGTGAAACCGGCGGATCCCCCTCAGGCGCACCACGCTCACCGGGCGGAGTATAGCCATCGCCAACCTGTCAGGCAACTTGACCGTCTCGGGGCGGACCGTTATACTCGCCGCGTCATGGGTGGGATCGAGCGTGCCCAGGCAGCCGCACCATCTCCGCTGGCGGTATCGCTTCGCGGCATCACCAAGATCTTCCCCGCGGTTCTCGCCAACGACCGCGTCACGTTCGAGGTCCGGCCGGGGGAGCATGCCCTCCGCGGCGAGAACGGGGCCGGGAAGACCACCCTCATGACGGCCTGTACCGCCCGGACTCGGGCCAGATCTTCGTCCGGGGAGATAGCGTCTCGACCCGCTCCCCCCGCAATTCCATCGCCCTCGGGATCGGCATGGTCCACCCGCGCGTCAAGCTCATCTCCCCCTCGCACCGTGGCGGAGAACGTGGCGTTGGGCCTCAAGGGGGGCGTGCGCGCCCGAGGAGGAAGCCCTTCTGGCGGACGATCTGTGGGAACGCCCGTGCCGTGCGGAGCAGGGGATCCACCCGAGGGTCTTAGTCGAAATCGGCCCTCCACGCGGTTCCGTTTCCGGGGCGCGAGTCCACATGGTACTATCCGAGGAAAAGACGGGAGCTCTCGCTCCGCAACCACAGGGGGGGTGATCGCTGCCAGCAATCAACGAGCGAGTCGGGCGCCGGCAAGTGCAAGCTGGGCGTAGCTGTTGAGTGACGCTTTCCAAAGGGAGGAATGAAATGCACAACTCAAAGAGGTTCGGCGTAGCAGTGGCGCTGGCGATGGTCAGTGTACTCGTGATCGGTCTGGGGATGACCTCTCTTGCCAGGGAGAAAGTGACGGTCGGTGCGATCTATATCGGCCCGATCGGCGATTACGGTTGGAGCTTCGTGGCGCATCGCGACCTGTCATATCTGGCGGAAAAGTATGACTGGATCGACTATCTCCATGCAGAAGCAGTCCCTTTCCCCGAGGCCGAAGGAGTGATCCGAGATTTCATCGACAAAGGGGCCACGGTCATATTTGCGCACAGTTTCGGCTACAGAGGGGTGCTCTCCATGCTCGCCCCGGAGTTCCCGCAGGTAAAGTTCCACTTCCCCGGCGGCTTTGCCGTTGACACTTTGCCTAACGTCGCCACTTACTACTGGAACGAGTACGAGGTGCGCTATCTCACCGGGATCATCGCCGGCCAGATGACGAAGACCGACGTGATCGGCTTTGTCGGCGCGCATCCGATCCTGCGCCTGATTTGGGGGGTCAACGCCCATATATACGGGGCGCGGAAGGTCAATCCGGACGTCGTCGTGAGAGTCACTTTCGCGGGCGCATGGTACGACCCGCCGAAAGAGAAGGAGATCGCGCGCTCCCTAATCGACCTTGGCGCTGACTTCATCACCTATCACACCGATTCCCCGGCCGCGGGGATCGCCGCGGAGGAGCGTGGGGTCTACGCATTCGGCAAGGCGCTCGACCTCGCTCCGTTTGCCCCTAGAGCGGCGGTGACAACCGCGCTCCTCGATTGGAAAACGCTGTTCAAGTTCCTCATCGCAGGGGTGGCCGATGGCACATGGCAGACCGGCGTCTTCGATTGGGGCATGGCCGAAGGGACAGTTGTTATGGCCCCTCTCGGCGAGATGGTCCCGCCTGAACTGCGCGCGCAGATCGAACTGCTGGCGCAGCAGATCAGGGACGGGGTGCTGACCGTTCCGCGGTTCGATGAGCGGAAGTGGTAAGAAGTAGGATCGCCGAGTTTTGATCGACCGGGTGAGAGGCGTGCAGCAGGGAGAAGCGGCTCTACTCGCCGCCTCTCGCCCTTTTACCTACAACGGATGAGAGGTGCGGATGCTTGTTGAGATGCGCGGTATCACCAAAGTCTTCGGCCCGGTGCTCGCCAACGACCGCATAGACTTTACCCTTGACAAGGGAGAGATAGTTGGGCTGCTGGGTGAGAACGGCTCCGGCAAAACCACGCTGATGAACGTACTGTACGGCATGTATCCGCCGGACAGAGGCAAGGTGGTTATCGAAGGGAAACCGGCTTCCCTAAAATCTCCGCGCGACGCGATCCGCCACCGCATCGGCATGGTGCACCAGCACTTCATGCTCATCCCATCGTTTACCGTGACCGAGAACGTTATCTTCGGCACAAAGGGCGAGCGCTTTCTTGGAAGTTCAGAGACACAAGCGGTCGAGAAGATGGCCGAGGAGCACGGATTGACCGTCCCCGCCACTGCGGTGGTGGGACGGCTGGCACTCGGACACTGCCAGCAGGTAGAGATCCTCAAGATGCTCTATCGCGACGCACAGGTGCTGATCTTCGATGAGCCGACAGCGGTTCTCACTCCGCAAGAGACCGATCTGCTCTTCGACAGCATACGCGCCATCGCCGCTGCCGGGCGGGCTGTTGTATTCATCACCCACAAGCTGGACGAGGTCTTCTCCGTCTCCACGCGCATCGTCGTCCTGCGCCAGGGCAGGGTCGTCTTCCAGAGCGCCACTGCCGATACCGATAAAGACCAGGTCAGTCATGCCATGGTCGATCAGGAGATAACCAAGGCCCAGCTCGATGCCTCTCCGCTTCCGGGCCAGAGCGAGGTTGTGCTACAGGTGGACGAGCTCAGTGCGCTCAATAATCAAGGCCTGCCGGCGCTCAACAGCCTCTCATTCCGCATCCATCGAGGAGAGATATTGGGGGTCGCCGGTGTCTCCGGGAACGGCCAGACCGAACTGGCCGAGGTGATCTCCAAGCTCCGACCGGCGACTGCGGGCCGGATTGTTCTTTTCGGAGAAGATACGGCCCGCAAGTCGGCGGCATGGGTCCAAAACAGGATCGCCCACATACCGGAATCGCGCTTGGGCACGGGAATAGCTCCGGCGATGACCGTGGGCGAGAACCTGGCAATGAAAGACTGCAATAAATTTTGCTCATTGGGGATGCTGAACAGGCGGGCACTCCTCTCCTGTGGAGATGCCCTGATCCAACAGTTTAAGATCGTCACTCCGACTATCCATGCGCGTGCGGCCAACCTCTCCGGCGGAAATCTACAGCGGGTGATCCTGGCGCGCGAGCTCTCCCGCGGCGTTCAAATGATCGTCGCCGCTTATCCGTCGCGGGGACTGGATATCGCAGCGACGGAATATGCACGTCAACTTCTGCTCGAACAGCGGAGGAACGGGAGCGGGGTCCTGTTGATCAGCGAGGACTTGAACGAACTCTTCTCGTTGAGCGACCGCATCGCTGTCCTCTATCGCGGCAAGTTCGTACATATCGCTCCTACTCGCGAACTGAGCTTGCGCGAGGTAGGGATGATGATGCTGGGACAGCAGGCCTCGCATGAACCGGGGGGGGGCTGATGGGTAGGCTGCGCATCCGAGCGGTTCCGCAATCGCGGGGGGCGACCGTACTCGCCACGTTGGTGGCGCTCGTCGGCGCGTTCGCCGCCGGTTCTCTGCTCCTGGTCGTCATCGGAGTCGAGCTGGGGCCAGCCGCCAGGATCATGTTCACCGGCGCGCTCGGCAGCTTTCGCGGCATTACCGATACGGTAACACTCGCGATACCTCTCTTGCTCGCCGGCCTGGGGGTGGCCATCGCCTTCAAGGTCGGATTCTGGAACATCGGTGCGGAAGGACAGATCTTCATGGGAGGGTTTGCCGCGGCTTGGGTGGCTCTAGCGCTAGGGAACGCCCTCCCCTCGGTGGTCTTTATCCCCCTATTGATCGCGGCTGGGTTCGCCGGCGGCGCGCTGTGGGGGGTTATTCCGGCGCTGCTGAAGGTCTGCTTTAAAGTGAACGAGGTCATAGCCACAATCCTCCTCAATTACATCGCCGTTCTGTGGGTCAGTTTTCAGGTGCACGGTCCGATGAACGAAGGGTTCGGCATGCCGTTCTCCGCGAGCCTCCCGCGCGAGGCATGGCTGGAACGCCTCTTCGGCACACGCTTGCATGAGGGGATCTACATCGCGGCGATCGCAGCAATCGCTGTCTATATCCTGCTAAAGTACACCAGCCTCGGCTTTAAGATTCGCGCGGTCGGGGCCAATCCACGCGCCGCTCGCAACTGCGGGATTTCGCCGGAAAAATTCGTAGTGATAGCGCTGATCATCGGTGGTGGATTGGCTGGGATCGCCGGGATGAGTGAAATCGCAGGAGTTCAACGTCGTCTCCTCGATCTCTTCTCCCCGGGATTCGGGTTCACTGCTATCGGGGTGGCGCTGCTCGGCAAACTCCATCCGGCCGGCGTGGTCGTCTCGGCCTTCTTCTTCGGGGCACTGATGCGTGGGGCGCGGGCGCTGCAAACAGGGATGGGCGTACCGGTAGCTGTTGTCAATATCTTCCTGGCGCTCATCATATTCTTCCTCATCGGAGGGGTACTGCTGGCACGCTATCGGCTGGTGTGGGAGAAGAGAGAGGTGAATCGCGGAAATGGTTGAAATATTTTCGATCATGACCCTCGCGGCCGGAATCCGGTTGGGCCTGCCGATCCTGCTCGCTGGCATGGGGGAGATCTTTGGGCAGCGATCAGGGGTCCTCAACCTCGGCATCGAGGGGATGATGGCGGTCGGTGCGCTGGCCGGGTTCTGGGGCGTGTACCAAACAGGGAATCCGTGGATCGGATTCCTGCTCGGGATCGGCGCCGGCGGTTTGCTCAGCCTGGTACATGCGCTGCTGGTCGTCACCCTGCGTGCCGATCAGGTGATCAGCGGTGTTGCGTTGACATTTTTCGGGGTCGGGCTGGCCGCACTGCTCGGCCGCCCGTTCGTCGGCATACGGATCGCCGGCCTGGCTGGATGGTCGATTCCGCTATTGAGCGATATTCCGGTCATCGGCGCCATCCTATTCCAACATGATGCCCTGGTCTACATAACCTTTATCCTGATCCCGCTACTGTGGTTCATCCTGCGACATACCTCGCCCGGGCGGAGGGTGCGCGCAGTCGGTGAGGCGACCGCTGCCGCGGACACCATGGGGATAAACGTTGCTCAGGTGCGCTATCTGTGCATACTGTTCGGCGGGATGATGGCCGGTCTCGCCGGCGCTTATCTAACCGTGGCGCATGTGAACATCTGGGTCGAGGGGATCATCGCCGGCCGCGGATTCATGGCTGTCGCCATAACCGTATTTGCTCTGTGGAACCCACTGCGGGCCGGGGTCGGCGCTTTGCTGTTCGGCGCGGTCCAGGCACTGCAACTGCGGCTGCAGGGGATCGGAGTCGGAGTCCCCTTCCACATCATGATGATGATACCCTATCTCACAACCCTTATCGTGTTGATATTCGCCTCCAGCCGGGCGGTGCGTGATAGACTGGGATCACCCACTGAACTGCGTAAGCCGTATGTCAGGGGAGAGAGATAGAGCGCGGACACGGATTCAACTTGCAAGTAGAACCGTCACCGGTGTCCGCGCGCGCAAGGGGTCTACCATCGGATTTGTGACCGGTGGTATAGCCGGTAGGATGTGGGTGTGGCGGGGGTGTGGCTGTTGGGGTCGGCGGTCCCTTGGGGAACCGCTCTCTCTGAAATGCCGCCCCCGCCTCTCTTTCCATCCAGGGAACGTCCACCGGGATGGTGCCGGTCCACGTGGACCCGTGGCTCTGTTCAGTAGACGAGACGCCCTAGATGAGCGGCTTATCCTGCCCAACTCAAGGAAGGAACCATGGCAGACCCCCAGATCCGTGTCGGTGTAGATGTAGGCTGCAAGGCTCACCAGGTGGGGATCGCCGGCCCCGACGGGGCGATCCTCGAGGAGTTCGCCATCC
>CAYSZC010000018.1:0-13207 GCA_964435345.1 uncultured Thermotogaceae bacterium | reverse complement strand
CACACGGGCTGCTAGCGGCGGGGCTGGATGATCTCGTCCACGACCCCGTAGGTCTTGGCCTCTTCGGCGGACATCCAGTAGTCGCGGTCCGTGTCCTTCTCGATCCTCTCCTTCGGTTGTCCGGTGTGCTTGGCGAGGATCTCGTTCACCCGGTCGCGGGTCTTCATGATCTCGTCGGCGTAGATCTTAACATCCACCGCCTGGCCCCCCACGCCGGACACCCACGGTTGATGGATGAGGATCTTCGAGTTGGGCAACGTGAATCGCTTGCCCGTCGCCCCCCCGGCGAGGATGAGGGCGGCCGCCGAGGCGGCGACCCCAACGCAAATCGTGCGCACCGGGCACTTCGTGGTCTGCATCGTGTCGTAGATCGCCAGCGCGGCGGAGACATCGCCTCCCGGGCTGTTGATGTAGAGCTGGATGTCCTTCTCTGGATCCTCGGCCTCGAGGCTCAGCATTTGAGAGACGATCCACTCCGACCCCACGTACTGCATGACCCTCCCCGGCGCCCCGGTCACGATCGTCCCCGACATAAAAATGATCCGGTCGGCAAACAGGCGAGCCAACACCTGGTCGTAGTAGGACATCAAACGTTCCTGCTCGGTGAACCGCTGCATCTTCATGCGTCCCTCCTTGTTTGCGCGATGATCCAGTCCGCGGCCCGCTCGAGGACAATCCCCGCCCGCACGGCGCCCTCGTCCCGACCCTGTTCCTCGGCCAACCGCTTCACCTCGTCCTCGTCGGGGTGGAGCCCCTTCGCCTCGGCCAGTCGCTGGGCGACGATCTCACGGCGGAGTCTTTGCTGCACCAGAGCTTCCAGTTGCGGCTTCTGGTCCGGGTGGATCCGCAGCTCCTTCGTCTCCTCCGCGATGGCCTCGGCGAGCAGCGTGGCTGGAACTTTAACCTGGAGGGACTCGGCAAGAGCGTCCAGCGCCGAAGACCGCCATTCCCGGCGCCGTCGTCCCTCCGCGGCCCAGGTGAGTTTCTGGCGCACCGCGTCGTCGAACGCCCCCCACGAGGGATGGCCGTAGTACCCGGCCGCTTCTTCGTGCGTGGGGAGGAGGACCTGATACACGCCGGCCACGGCGAACGCCTCGGAGCGTCCCCCCTCGTCCACGAGCGTGATCCTGTCCCCGGTCTTCGCCCCGAGAAGCTGCGCTCCGACCGGGCGGGAAGAAGTGGCCTCGCCCTCCCAGTTTCGGTTCCCCCGCCGGAAGCGAACCATGTCGCCCTCCTCGGCCGGGCGTTCCTTCGGTTCGAGCGCGGCCGCCTCGCGGCGAAGACCCGCGAGCACGCCCGCCACCTCTTCGTCGGTTATCTTGATCGGCGCGGGCACCGGGACATCCACGGCGATCTCGTCCGGGATGACCAGTTCGGGAAGCACCGCGAACGTGACCTGAAACGCAAGTCGTTCCCCCCGCGCGAACGCGGTCATCTCCACGGTCGGGCTCGTCACCGGATGCAGGTCCAGTTCGCGCAACGCGCGGGAGAGCCACTCCCGGACCAGGTCGTCCTTGAGGTCCTGAACGAACTCGTCCTCGCCGTAGTAGCGGAGCGCCAGGTGTGCGGGGGTCTTTCCGCGGCGAAATCCGGGCACCTTGAGCTCGCCCTGCACCGCAGCGAGTAGCTCCTGCTCCTTCTTCTGGATCACTTCACGGGGCACCTCGATCGTGAGAGTGATCTCGCCTCCATCGCGCTCGACGTGTATTCCTTGCTCGGTCACGGCACGGGAAGTATAGCCGGTCAGCGCCAAAGTCCGGAGAGGAGAGCCCAGCGAATGCCTACCAGACGGAACGCGATTGCCTCGGCGCCCTGGAACACCATCTGCAACCCCCCGAGCAGCATGAGAGCGATGATGATTGCGAATCCGAACTGCTCCCAGCGCAGGAGCGCGATCCTCCAGCGCACGGGGAGGAAGTAGGCAAGAACCTTCGACCCGTCGAGGGGCGGGACGGGAAGCAGGTTGAACAGCGCGAGCACCAAGGACAGGAGCACGATCAGGGCCAGGAACGCCAGGGGCCACGACGCGGTTACGCCCAGCGCAACGAGGCCTCGCCCCAGTCCGGCCGCGGCGAGGGCCATCAGGATGTTCGTGCCTGGCCCGGCGAGGCTCACGTAGAGCATCCCGCCCCACGTGTCGCGGAAGTAGTAGGGGTTGACCGGCACCGGCTTGGCCCAGCCGAACACGATCGGGAACCCGGCGAACCGGCGCAGGAGGAGCAACCCCAGCGGCAGGATCACCGACCCGATCGGATCGAGATGCTTCACCGGGTTCAACGAGAGCCGCCCGGCGGCCTTGGCCGTGGGGTCCCCCAGCTTCCATGCCACGTAACCGTGGGCCACCTCGTGGGGGATGACGCACACGAGCAACGCCACGACGGACATGAGCCCCTGCAGAAGCTCGGTCACGGGCCGTTCTCCCCGGATACGACGATCACATCTTCGCGGAGGAGCGTCACCATGCCGGGCGGCGCCCCTTTGGGTTTGCGTACATAGCGGGCTTCAGTGTAGCTCACCGGAACCTTGCGCTCACCCCGCGCCCGGGAGTGCCAGGCCGCCAGTTCCGCCGCACGTTCCAAGACCTCCTTCGGGAGCGGCTGGCCGCCGGTGCGGATGACCACGTGGCCACCTGGAACCCCCCGCGCGTGCAGCCATACGTCCGAGGGGCGAGCGGCCCGGACGAGACGGTCGTTTTCCTGTCCCGACCGGCCAACAAAGATAGGAAAGCCGCCCACCGTGAGCCCCTGCGGTCGGCGCTTCGCGGCCTTGTCCGAACCGGGTTTGGCTGTAGCCGCGAACTCTGCCACCTCTCCCTCCAGGTACGGGGCGAGGTCCGGCCGGTGGGCGAGCAGGGCAACGAGTTCCCGGAGGCGCGCGATCTCCTCCTCGATCTGCCGACGCCGGGCCGGGTTGTGTTCCAGCCGTCGCCGGAGTTTTCCGGCTTTCCGGTACAGCGCCTGGGCCTGGGCAAGCGGAGGTAGGGCTGGGTCGAGAGTCAGGGATATCGGGCTCCCATCGAACCCCTCCACCACGACCTCGCGGACGCCGGTGGGGATCTCAGAAAGACGAGTCAGGATCAGGTCAGCTTTGGATTGCAGCTCCGGCCAGGTTCTGGCCTCCGTTTCGGCGGTGGTCAAAGTGGCGAGGGCCCGTTCGCGCCGTCGGATCGCCCGCTCGATCTGTTCCTGATGCCCGCGAGCCGCAGACGAGCCGAGGCGACGTTCCAGGACCCGGTCGAGGGCCTGCCAGAACGCGGGAAACGTGGCAGCGGGTTCCCCGAGGTCGGGCCGAGCGAAGAAGCTCGCCGTCCTGCGTTCCTGCGCCTCGTACAGGTACCCCGCCGGCGAGCGACCGAGGAGGTCCGCGGCAAACGCGGCTGATTCCTCCGGCGATGGCAGCCGCCCGAAGTGGGCCGTGGCCGCCCGGCGGAGGTCGGGGCCCAGGCCCGAGGGTGGTTCGGCAACGCCAGCGAAATCCACGGCCCACATCTCGCCGCCGCGGAACGAGCTCGTCTTCCCGTCGCGAGAAACGAGGAACAGGTCACCTTGGCGTGGGCGGAGGTCGAGGATGAGATCGGCCGCCGGGAACCGGAGACGCAGCACCCGGTCCAGCCCGGCCTGATCCAGGGCGACCAAGGGCTGCCCAACGAGAGAGCGGAGGAGCATGCAGAACGGGGGAGGAGAAGGAGGAGTGGGCGGCCGAAGCGACGTGCGATGGAACGCCTTTGCGCCCGGATCGAGGGCCAGCGCCCCGCTCGGCCGATAGAGCCGGAGCAGGAAGGCATCCCCGATCTGGTGCACCTTGGATAGCCGCGCCCCGACGAGAGGGCGCGCCTCCTCCAGTGCCATCCTCAGTTCCACACCTTCCATGGCCTGGCAACTGTATCTGAACTGGCGCCTCCCCACATCAGGCAACGCGCCATTGTCCACTTGGCGAGCGGCGGGACGTATGCTAGATTGTAAGGACGCTAAGTTCGACGGAGGGGAGTGTGAGTGGCTGCGTAAGCGATGCCAGGGAAGCAGAACGAGACTCTTTTCTGGCCCATTCCCGTAACCGGTTTGGGTTGGAGGACCCACTGCGGGCGCATCTCGATGCCGTCGCGAGGAGAGCTGCAGAGTTCGCGTCGGCTTTCGGTGCGGCCCCGTAGGCTGGCCACATGCGTCCGCAAGACGAACCCATCGCGCGCGCAGCGGAAGACGGGCGGGTCCAGCCTCTCCGCGAACACCTTGCTGCCGTGGCCGAACTGGCTGCCCAGTTCGGGAAGGAACTCGGCTGCCCGGAATGGGCGCGGCTGGCCGGGATGTGGCATGACATCGGCAAGTACTCGGAGGAGTTCCAGCGCTACATCAGTCAGTTGTCCGGCCCGGACGTCAGGAAGAGGATCCGACCTGGCCGTGTGGACCACTCAACGTTCGGGGCGCAGACCGCGTGCGAGAAGCTCGACCGCATCGGGCGCATACTTGCCTATGTCATAGCAGGCCATCACGCCGGGCTTCCTGACTGGCAGTCAGAGACCTCCGGAATGTCCGGGCTAGCCCAGCGCCTTGCCAAGAAGGTCCCACAAGCGCTCCCACCGAGCGAAATCACGTCCTTGGACTTGCCTTCCGAGAAGCCCAAGCCCGGCACGGACCCGGCCATGTGGGTTCGGATGCTTTTCTCGTGTCTGGTTGACGCTGATTGCCTCGACTCGGAAGCCTTCGGCGGGCCGGAGAAGGCGCGTCTGCGAAAGAGCTACCCGACGCTTGCGCAGCTCGCGCCGCTCTTCAACGACTACATGAGGCAGAAGTCGGAGAAGGCGGAGAAGACCACGGTGAACATCGCAAGGGCCGCGATATTGAACCAGTGTCTCGCCAAGGCGGAAGAGGCGCCGGCCATCTTCACCCTGACCGTACCTACTGGCGGTGGGAAGACTCTCTCGTCCATGGCGTTCGCCCTTAAGCACGCGCTCAAGTTCGGCAAGCAGCGCATCATCTACGTCATTCCCTACACCAGCATCATCGAGCAGACCGCGGACCAGTTCCGGGAAGTCTTCGGCGACGCTGTTCTCGAACACCACAGCAACGTGGAAGAACCGGAGACCGAGGACGACGTATCTACCAGGACCGGGCTGGCCTCCGAGAATTGGGACGCGCCCATCGTAGTCACAACGACCGTTCAGTTCTTCGAATCCCTCTATGCCTCGCGGACGAGTCGTTGCCGGAAGCTCCACAACATCGTCAACAGCGTGGTCATCCTGGACGAGGTGCAGCTACTGCCGCCGGGTCTGCTGGAGCCAATCCTCAAAGCCCTTGCCGAGCTGCAGAAGAACTACGGCGTGACCTTGCTGCTCAGCACAGCCACTCAGCCGGCATTCACGCCCACGAAGACGGCGGACTTCCGTTTCGAGGGACTGCCGAACACGAAGGAGATAGTTGACGACCCCGCATCGTTGCACATGCAGTTGAAGCGTGTGGCCGTGCGCGTGCCGAAGGACATGAGCAAGCAGTCTTCGTGGGAAGACCTTGCGAAGGAGCTTACGGAGCACCCGACAGTGCTCTGCATCGTCAACCGCCGTGACGACTGCCGCAAGCTGCACGGACTTATGCCGCCGGGCACGATTCATCTGTCCGCGCTGATGTGCGGAGCGCACCGCTCGACCGTCATTGCAACGGTCAAGCAGCGCCTCACAAACAAGAAGCCTGTCCGGGTCATAAGCACACAGCTTGTCGAAGCGGGCGTGGATCTGGACTTCCCGGTCGTCTATCGCGCGCTTGCCGGCCTGGATTCGATTGCACAGGCTGCGGGCAGGTGCAATCGTGAAGGGCGCCTGCCGCAGAACGGCGAGGTCGTTGTCTTTGTTCCGGAATCTGATGCGCCGCGCGGGCTGCTGCGGATGGCCGCAGGTATAGGTGGCCGTCTGCTGGCAGCGGAGGCAAGCGACCCGCTTGCGCCCGAACGCTTCACCGCATACTTCAAGGAACTCTACTGGCTGCATGGCGACCGGCTGGACGAGCACGGCATTCTGCAATTGCTGGCCCCCGATGCCGAGTTGCGGTTCAGCTTCCGCACTGCTGCGACCGCATTCCATATCATTGACGAGGCGCTGTACGCCCCGGTCTTCGTGCGCTACGGAGACGGTGCGGGCCTGCTCGGCGAGCTGGCCAAGACCGGTCTTGAGCACCGACTGATGCGGAAGCTCCAGCGCTATGTTGTCAATGTGCCGCGGTACCTGCTGGACAGGCTTCTGAAGTCCGGCGAAGTTGCAGAGCAATTCCCCGGCATCCACGTTCAGACATCCCTGGGGCTCTACCACGAAGCCATCGGGCTCGTCTGCGATCGGGAACAACTCAGTCCCGATGACTTGGTTGTATAAAGGAGGTTCGCCATGAACAGAAGCAAGTCCTTCAAGCTCAAGGTCTGGGGCCGAAACGCGTGTTTCACCCGGCCGGAGATGAAGGCGGAAAGGGTATCCTACGATGTGATGACGCCTGCGGCTGCCCGCGGCGTTCTGGAGGCCATATCGTGGAAACCCGCCATCCTGTGGCACGTGACGCAGATAGACGTGCTGAACCCAATCAAGTGGGAATCGGTGCGCCGGAACGAAGTCGGGAAGACGATGTCGCCCGCTGCGCCCTGCCTCTACGTGGAGGACGAACGCCAGCAACGTGCTGGTCTCCTCCTGCGAGACGTGGCGTACACAGTTCACGCCTACTTCGAGATGACCGGCAAGGCCGGGCCCGAGGACACCATCAGGAAGTTCGAGGACATCTTCGAGCGTCGTGCCCGGGACGGCCAGTGCTTCCACCGTCCGTACCTCGGCTGTCGGGAGTTCGGTGCGGACTTCGCGTTGATACAGAACGGCGACTCGCCGCAACCCATTCACGAGAACCGTGACCTGGGCTGGATGTTCCTCGACTACGACTACAGCGGCAAGGAGCCAATGCCGAGGTTCTTCAATGCCCGGTTGGACCAGGGGCGGATGGCAGTGCCGGTTGCCGGCAGCGAGGAGGTGCGCGGATGATACTGCAGGCACTGGCGAAGTACTACGACCGCCTCGCAGATTCGGACGCCTCGGGGGTAGCGCCCGAGGGCTTCGAGAGGAAGGGCATACCGTTTCTCATCGTTCTGGACCGCGCTGGATGCTTCCGCTGCATCGAGGATACCAGAACTCCGGACGGCAGGAGGATGGTGGCCCGCAACTTCATCGTGCCCAAGGCGGTGAAGCGGTCGAGCGGCATCGCAGCGAACCTGCTTTGGGACAACCCCGCCTACGTGTTCGGCCGGCCAAAGCCTGACCCGAAGAAGGCCCCGGATAAGCTCAGGGAGCGAGCGGTGGAGCAGCACGAGGCCTTTGTAGCCCGAATCAGGGAGAGCATCTTGGTACCCGAGGACGACAAGGGTGTGGCCGCGGTACTGCGGTTCCTGGAGTCGCGGGACTACGGCGCCGTGTACAGCGATCCGCTCTGGCCCGAGGTCGAGGAAACGGGCGCGAACGTCGCGTTCAAGCTCGATGACGAGAACCGGCTGGTGTGTCAGCGTGACGCCGTCGCCAAGGCAGTCGCGGCCGGTTCTGGACGCAACGAGGGCGGAGGGACGCAGCAGTGCCTCGTCACAGGTCAGCCTGACACGCCCGCCCGCCTCCATTCGCCCATCAAGGGGGTGAGACGTGCTCAGACGTCGGGCGGCAACATCGTGTCCTTCAATCTCCCGGCGTTCACGTCCCAGGGCAAGGAGCAGGGGCTCAATGCCCCTGTAGGTTCCGGGGCCGAGCACGCTTACACGACCGCACTCAACACACTGTTGGCGAGGAACTCCCGGCAAAAGATGCTGGTGGGAGACGCGACCGCGGTGTTCTGGGCCGAGCGGCCCAACAGGCTGGAGGATTTGTTCGCGGATTTCTTCGGCGAGCCGCCGAAGGGCACGTCGGTGCAGGACACAGAGGCTATCCGGGCGCTGTACGCTGCGCCGGAGACGGGTGCGGTGCCACTGCTCGACGATGAGACCAGGTTCTTTGTCCTGGGCCTTGCGCCCAACGCATCACGGCTTGCAGTCCGCTTCTGGTACGCTGGCTCAGTGGGCGAAGTCGCAAGGAACATCAAGCAGCACTTCGACGATTGCGGCATCGCACACCGAGACTCCGATCCCGAGCACCTGGTGTTGGCGACACTGCTCAGGTCCACTGCCTTTGACGGCAACGACGACCGGATTCAGCCGAATCTCGCTGGGGATGTGATGAAGGCAATCCTCACTGGGACACCCTACCCGGCGACCCTGCTGTCATCGGTTGTGCGGCGCATCAAGGCAGAGCAATCGAAGAAGGTCAAAGGCAAGGCCACGCAGAGCGTGACATATCCACGGGCATCCCTCATAAAGGCGTGCCTGGTGAGAGACACGAGGTTCTACAAGAGGAATCAAAAGGAGGTTAGCGTGTCGCTGGACACAGCGAATACAAACATTGGATACCGCCTGGGCCGGCTCTTCGCTGTGCTGGAGAAAGTGCAGGAAGAGGCCAACCCTGGAATCAACACCACAATCCGAGACAGGTTCTACGGGGCGGCCTCCAGCACCCCGGTCACCGGATTCTTCGTCCCGATGAAGCTGAAGAACCATCATCTCGCCAAGCTGAAGAGCGAGAAGCCCGGGCTTGCCGTCGTCCGCGACCGGCTCATCGGCGAGATAATAGATGGGGTTGAGGATTTCCCGTCCCATCTCACACTGCCTGACCAGGGCCGCTTTGCGGTGGGGTACTACCATCAGAGGCAGGCGCTCTTCAGCAAGAAGCCTGCAACAGAAGGAGGAGAGACCAATGTCTGAGCTAGTCAAGAACCGATACGACTTCGTGCTTCTGTTTGACGTGAAGGACGGAAACCCCAACGGCGACCCGGACGCGGGCAACCTGCCGCGCCTCGACCCGGAGACCGGCGAGGGACTCGTGACCGACGTGTGTCTGAAACGCAAGGTCAGGAACTTCGTGCAGCTAACAAGGGCGTCGGAACAAGGATGTGATATCTACGTCAAAGAGAAGGCCGTGCTCGGCAGAGCGCATACCGAGGTATTCCGGCGCCTTGGCATCCAATTGGGCGAGGAGTCGAGGGTTGAGATTCCCGTCGAACTTGCCGAGGCCTTTGCTGAGCTAGACCTGCCGGACGGCCTGCGGGTCGAGAATGACGAGAAGAGAAACACGCTCGTTGTAGAAGCCGATGCTGACAAGAAGGCCGTACGTGAATGGCTGACGTATGCCAAGCCAAGCAAGCCGCTCAAGGACTTCATCTCCAAGACGCTGAAGGATGCAAGATCCCGCAGGCCAACCGCAGAGGAGACGGACAGAGGCAGAGCGGGGATGTGCGCTGCGTACTACGACATCCGGGCATTTGGCGCGGTGATGTCGTTGAAGTCCGCTCCGAACTGCGGGCAGGTGCGGGGACCCATACAGCTCACCTTCGCCCGCAGCGTGGGCCAGGTCGTGCCGCTTGAGCACAGCATCACCCGGATGGCGGTCGCGACCGAGGCGGAAGCTGAGAAACAGCAGGGTGACAACCGGACGATGGGCCGTAAGTTCACGATTCCTTACGGCCTTTATCGCTGTCACGGCTTCGTGTCGGCGCCGCTGGCCGCGCAGACCGGGTTCTCCGAGGACGACCTGAACCTGTTCTGGGAGGCACTCAAAAACATGTTCGAGCACGACCGCTCTGCGGCACGAGGCGAGATGACTACGAGGAAACTTATCGTGTTCAAGCACGAGAGCGCATACGGGAACGCACATGCCCACGAGCTGTTCAGTAGAGTAACGGTCACGTCGAAGACGAAGACCCCGCGCAGTTACTCGGACTTCGATGTCACTTTCGACAAGGAAAAGCTGCCGCCGGGTGTGACCGTAGTGGAAAAGGTCTAGCGAGCGTAGAGTGTACGCTGAAGATGACCTGCTGCCGCTTTCGGCATTGGAACACCTCGTGTTCTGCGAGAGGCAGTGCGCGCTTATTCACGTGGAGCAGCAGTGGCAAGAGGATGTGGCCACGGTTGAGGGCAAGCACCTGCACGACAGCGTACACGATGTCGGGACCGAGTCCCGTGGTGACGTGCGGATTGCGCGCGGGTTGCTCTTGCGGTCGTTGCGGCTCGGGCTCTCCGGCAAGGCCGACGTGGTCGAGTTCCACCGCTTGCAGCCAGACGAACGCGACGGCATCGCGCTCGACGGCGCGGAGGGTTGCTGGCGGCCGTACCCCATCGAGTACAAGCGCGGAAGGCGAAGGCTGGAGCGGAGCTACGAAGTTCAGCTCTGTGCCCAGGCGCTCTGCTTGGAGGAGATGCTCGGCGTGAGGGTCTCCACCGGCGCGCTCTTCTACGCCAAGACGGCGAGGCGTCAAGTGGTCGCCTTCGACGATGCCCTGCGCCGTCAGACCGAGGAAGCGGCCGTGAGGCTGCACGAGCTGTTCAGGCAAGGCACAACGCCCGATGCAATGTACGTGAGGAACAAGTGCCGGCAGTGTTCGCTCTTCGACGTCTGCCTGCCCAGGCAGACCGCCGCCTCCCGAGATGTGGACGCGTACCTCGCGCGCATGGCCTCGATTGATATTGCCTCTCCCCTTGAGGGAGAGGGCGAGGGTGATGCGAAATGAAGCGCCTTCTAAATACCCTGTTCGTAACTACCCAGGGGGCGTACCTGAGTCGCGAGGGAGAGACCGTGTGCGTCCGCGTCGAAAAGGAGACGAAGCTGCGCGTGCCCATCCACACCCTCTCTGGTATCGTGTGTTTCGGGCAAGTTTCGTGCAGTCCCCCTCTGATCGGACTCTGCGGCGAGCGGAACGTGCTCATCTCGTTCCACAGCGAGCATGGCAGGTTCCTTGGTCGCGTGCAGGGTCCTGTTTCGGGCAACGTCTTGCTCAGGCGGGAGCAATACCGACGAGCCGATGACCTGCAAGCAGCGGCAGCGATCGCACGGAACATCGTTGCCGCGAAGGCCGCGAACTGTCGCACGGTTCTCCTCCGAGCCGTGCGGGACCACGCGAACGCGACCGATACGCAGGCGTTGATCCAGGCAGCCACCGGGCTGGGCCGAATTGCGGGCGCCCTCCAACAGGCGATGTCACTGGACAGCGTGCGCGGTCAGGAGGGCGACGCGGCTCAGGCATACTTCAGCGTGTTCGATCACCTGATCGTCGCGCAGAAGGACGACTTCCAGTTTCGGGAACGCAGTCGGCGGCCACCGCTGGACAACATGAACGCGCTGCTGTCCTTCCTCTACGTCTTGCTGGCTCACGACGTCACTTCGGCGCTGGAGTCCGTCGGGCTCGATCCGGCGGTTGGGTTCCTCCATCGCGATCGGCCCGGGCGGCCGAGCCTCGCGCTCGACCTGATGGAAGAGTTCCGGCCGATCCTGGCCGACCGCCTGGCGCTGACGCTTGTGAACCTTCAGCAGGTTAGAGGCTCGGGGTTCGCCAGAACCGAGACCGGCGCGGTGGCGATGGATGACAAAACGCGGAAACAGGTGCTGGTGGCGTGGCAGAAGAGAAAGGCCGAAGAGATCGCGCATCCGTTCCTGGGGGAGAAGATCGCTATCGGCCTGCTGCCGTACGCGCAAGCGTTGCTGCTCGCGCGTCATCTGCGCGGGGACCTTGAGGGCTACCCGCCGTACGTCTGGAGGTGATCGCGAGTGCTCGTGCTGGTGACCTACGATGTGAACACCGAGACCCCTCAGGGCCGTCGGCGGCTGAGACGGGTCGCCAAGGCATGTCAGAACTACGGCCAGCGGGTCCAATTCTCTGTCTTTGAATGCTTAGTGGAGCCCGCGCAATGGGCGAACTTGCGGCAAACGCTCACAGAGGAGATTAGCACGGCCGAGGACAGCCTTCGGTTCTACTTCCTGGGAAAGAACTGGAAGAGGCGAGTCGAGCACATCGGTGCTAAGCCTGCGTACGATCCGGAGGGCAGCCTGATTGCCTAGCACCACAGGCGCGAACCGCCAGCTCTCAGGGTGCGGCCGGAAGCATCGCGAACTGCGAGAGTTCAGTATTGGCATGGATTTGCTGATCCTTGACATGTGAAGCGTGAATTACGGACGGGCGATGTCGGCGGGCTTCGCGCAGTATACGCCTGTGCTGCTAACCAGGTCTGTGTTGTAGGATGGGCAGTCGCCCCCCGCGCGGGGGCGTGGATTGAAACATGGCGTTCAGCGTCTCGAACCTCAGCCGCCTCGTGGTCGCCCCCCGCGCGGGGGCGTGGATTGAAACCCGCCGGTCGGCCCGGTGATACAGTCGCTCGCGGTCGCCCCCCGCGCGGGGGCGTGGATTGAAACTCACGTGGTTGCGGGGAAGGCCGTGCAATGGGCCGTCGCCCCCCGCGCGGGGGCGTGGATTGAAACAATCTCCTCTGCGGAGACGACTCCTCCACCGACCAAGTCGCCCCCCGCGCGGGGGCGTGGATTGAAACACCCCGATCGGCGTCACCAGCTTTCCCTGTGGCTCAGTCGCCCCCCGCGCGGGGGCGTGGATTGAAACTTCTTCATGTTCGTGTTGTTCTTTGTTTTCTTCCCGTCGCCCCCCGCGCGGGGGCGTGGATTGAAACATCATCGAGCGACCTGGGAGGACGAACGCCTACAGGGTCGCCCCCCGCGCGGGGGCGTGGATTGAAACATCGTCCTGCCAGTCCGCCCCATGCGCGGCTTCGCGTCGCCCCCCGCGCGGGGGCGTGGATTGAAACGAGTTCTTGAGAGAAGGAGTGCCGGACGCATTGGTGTCGCCCCCCGCGCGGGGGCGTGGATTGAAACTACTTCAAGCCGAACCTCACGGCGCGGCCCATGGAGGTCGCCCCCCGCGCGGGGGCGTGGATTGAAACAAGGAGGAGGGGGCAATGAGTGAAAAGCGAGAGGTCGCCCCCCGCGCGGGGGCGTGGATTGAAACGGAGATCCGACGGAGGGATAGATGGGCCTGACCCGTCGCCCCCCGCGCGGGGGCGTGGATTGAAACGTACATCCAGGAGCACAAGCGGGCCGGTGATCCGGTCGCCCCCCGCGCGGGGGCGTGGATTGAAACAACCGCACCTTTACCCGCCTCGTACGCGTTCCCAGTCGCCCCCCGCGCGGGGGCGTGGATTGAAACCGGGCAACGAGGCACACCCGAAGGGTAAGGAGGGTCGCCCCCCGCGCGGGGGCGTGGATTGAAACAGCGACCTGTACTACAACGAGGCGTTGATCTGGGCGTGTCGCCCCCCGCGCGGGGGCGTGGATTGAAAC
>CAYSZC010000017.1:0-13500 GCA_964435345.1 uncultured Thermotogaceae bacterium | reverse complement strand
TAGCCACTCCCTGTCCTGTTTTGAAACAGGTTCTACAGGGCGGTGCGGCCCTTGAGGGCTCGGCCCAGGGTCAGCTCGTCGGCGGATTCGAGGTCCCGCCCCACTGGGATCCCGTGGGCGAGTTGCGACACCCTCACCCCGAGGGGCTTGAGGGCCCGCAGGAGGTGCATCGCGGTGAGGTCGCCCTCTAGCTTCGGCTCCAGGGCGAGGATCACCTCGCGAATCCCTCCCGCCTGCACCCGCTCTACGAGGCTCGCCACGGCAAGCTCCTCGGGCCCGATGTCCTGGCTGGGAGAGATGAGCCCACCCAAGACGTGGTAGAGGCCGCGGTACTCGCCAGTCTTCTCGAGGTGGGGGATCTCCCACGGCCGGGCGACCACACAGATCGTGGTTTCATCCCGCTTGGGGTCCCGGCAGATCGAGCACAGGTCGTCCGTGGCAAAATTCCCGCACCGCAGACAGCGCCCGATCCGGTCGAGGCCGGCCAGGGCTGTCCCCAACCTCTTCCCCTCCTCTGGCTTGGCAAGGAGGAAGAACGCGATCCGCTCGGCGGAGCGGCGGCCGATCCCCGGGAGGCGGGACAGGGCAGCAAGGAGGTCCTCGAGCGGGGCGATCATCCGCCGAACCCCGGGGGCAAGAACCGAGCCAGGGGGGCCATCGTCTGCTGTGTGAGGTCTTTGGCCTTCGTTTGGGCCTCCTGGACCGCGGCAACGACGAGATCGCAGAGGAGGTCCACGTCCTCCGGCCGGGCCACCTCGGGGGAGATCTCGACCTTCACCAGCTCGCCGTGTCCGGTCACCACGGCCTTGACCACGCCTCCGCCGGCGGTCGCCTCCACCCGGGCCGCGGCCAGTTTTTTCTGGTTCTCCGCGACCTCGGCCTGCAGTCGCTGCGCTTCTTTCATGATGTTCCGCAGATCACCGGCGCCCATCGTCACCCTCCCTTAGGATCGTGCCTTCCAGGGCTTGGGCAAGCACCCTTGCCCCCTCTTCCAACGTGGGTTTATCGCGGTTCTCCCCTTCCCAAGCAAGGTGCACGGTGAGAAGGGGGTCAAAGAACCGGTGGGCGGTGGCCTCCACATACCCACGAACCTCGGGCTCGCGGAGCGACTCGTAGTGGTACCCGCAATCGGCCGGGAGACGGATCGAGAGGAGCCCATCCGCCCAGGTCACCTCGGCCGGGGCGAGGAATGCAGCGACCGCCACCTTTTCCGCGAGCATGGACTCGAGCATGTCGTGCCAGGCTTTCTCCAACGGCCCTTGGGGCTTCGCCTTCGGGACGGGCGTGGGTTCCCGCGTCTTCTTCGTCTCTCCCTTGCCTGGAGGTGGGGGGGCCTTGGACCGCGGAAGCTCGATCTCCCGGATCGGAAGGGCAGGGGAATGGGGTTGAGCGCGCTCGCGCGGCGGACCGCACAAAGCGATGATCGCCAACTCCACGTGCAGGCGACGGGAGAACGCCCGGCCGAGTTCCCCGCGCAGTTCGATCAGACGCTGGGCGATCGGGATGAGCGCGGATTCTCCGGCAATGATCCGGTCCCGGGCCCGGGTTGCCCCCTCCTCCAGGAACAGCGCGAGGTCCCGCCCTCGCGTCGCGAGGTCGGCCACGATCCCCAAGGCTTGGTCGGCATTGTGGCCGGCGAGCGCGTTCAGGAGACTGTCCACTTGGGACAGTGGGGGGAGCCCGAGCAGTTCCACCACCGCGTCCTCCGTGACCGCTCCGGCGTGCCCGAGTTGATCGAGGACCACGAGTGCGTCTCGCAACGCGCCCCGGCTCCGCCGGGCGATCAGCTCGGCTGCCGTGGGGTCAACGGTCATCCCCTCGGCCTGCGCGACCTCGTGGAGGCGCTGGGCGATCGCGTCATCGGCGATCGCTTGGAACTCGAACGCCTGGCAGCGGGAGACCACGGTCGCCGGTACCTTGTGGGGCTCGGTGGTAGCGAAGATGAACAGGACGTGGGGTGGGGGTTCCTCGAGGGTCTTGAGGAGGGCGTTGAACGCCTCCCCGGTGAGCATGTGGACCTCGTCAATGATGTACACCTTGTGGCGGCTCCCCGCCGGGACGTAGGCTACCTCCTCCCGCAGCCGGCGGATCTGGTCCACGCCGCGGTTGGAGGCCCCATCAATCTCGACCACATCGAGGGACTGGCCCTTGAGGATGCGTCGGCACGCGTCGCACCGGTTGCAGGGCTCGCCGTCCTGTGGAACCAGACAGTTGACGGCTCGGGCGAGGATCCGCGCCACCGAGGTCTTCCCGACCCCGCGCTGGCCGGAGAGGAGGTAGGCGTGGGACGGCTTTCCTCCCGCCACCGCGCGGCGCAGGGTGGCCACGAGGAGGTCCTGACCGACGATCTCCCCGAACCGCTGGGGGCGGAACCGTCGGTACAGGGAGAGGCGGTCGGCTTGCACGGTCATCGGCATGGGAGGATAGCGGATGGGCGCGGGAAAAAAAAGGATCCAGGCGGCGACCTACTCTCCCGGGCCGTCACCAGCCCAGTACCATCGGCGCAGGAGGGCTTAACTGCCGGGTTCGGGATGGGACCGGGTGTTTCCCCTCCGCCATCTGCCGCCTGGAATCTCTCAAACGTCGGGGACAAGCCCCGCCGCTAACGGTCCTCGAGAAGTGAATAGAGCGTCCGCTATGTAAGTCGTTCGGGCGATTAGTACCGCTCGGCTCCACCCGTTACCGGGCTTCCACCTGCGGCCTATCAACCTCCTAGTCTCGAAGGGCCCTTACATGGGGAGGCCTCATCTTGAGGTCAGCTTCGAGCTTAGATGCCTTCAGCTCTTATCCGGTCCGGGCTTAGTTACCCAGCAATGCCCCGGGTGGGACAACTGGTTCGCCAGCGGCCCAGCCGCTCCGGTCCTCTCGTACTGAGAGCGGACCCTCTCAAGCCTCCTACGCCCACGGTAGATAGGGACCAACCTGTCTCACGACGGTTTGAACCCAGCTCATGAACCCCTTTAACGGGCGAACAGACCGACCCTTGGGACCTGATACAGCCCCAGGATGGGGTGAGCCGACATCGAGGTGCCGAACACCGCCGTCGATGTGAACTCTCGGGCGGTACTAGCCTGTTATCCCCGGGGTAACTTTTGTCCGATGATCGCTGGCCCTCCCACGAGGAAGCCAGCGGGTCACTAGGACCGGCTTTCGCCTCTGCTCGGCTTGTTGGCCTCGCAGTTAAGCCCCCTTCTGCCCTTGCACTCACCGGCTGATCGCTAACCAGCCTGAGGGGACCTTTGTACGCCTCCGTTACTCTTTGGGAGGCTGCCGCCCCAGCAAAACTGCCCACCTAGCGCGGTCCCGAGGCCGCTGCTAACGGCCTCCGGTTAGGGCTTCAACAGCTGCAGGGTGGTATTCCAAGGTTGGCTCCGCCTGGGCTAGCGCCCAGGTTTCACAGCCTCCCACCTATCCTCTACAACAGATGCCGAAACCCAACGCCAAGCTACAGTAAAGCTCCACGGGGTCTTTCTGTCCCACCGCGGGTCACGGGAATCTTCACCCGTGCTTCGAGTTCACCGAGCCCCTCGTCAAGACAGCGCTCAAGTCGTTGTACCTTTCATGCGCGTCGGAACTTACCCGACAAGGAATTTCGCTACCTTAGGACCGTTATAGTTACGGCCGGCCTTCACCGGGGCTTCAGTTCAGGGCTTGCACCCCTCTCCTTGACCTACCGGCAGTGGCCAGGTTTCAGCCCCTATACATCCCCTTTAGGGTTAGCAGGGACCTGTGTTTTTGGTAAACAGTCGCTTGAGCCGTTTCTCTGCGGCCCCCCAGACCGCCTTGCGGCAACCCAGGAGGCGCCCCTTGTCCCGAAGTTACGGGGCAATTTTGCCGAGTTCCTTGACGAAGGTTAGCTCGCCCACCTTTGGATACTCTCCTCGCCCACCGGTGTCGGTTTGCGGTACGGACTCCAGACCAACTGGCTAGGGGCTTTTCTTGGTCGCTGAAACTGTCTCCCTCCGCCCCTTACGGGGCTTGCCGTCACGCCTCGCCTGTTCGTCCCGCCCCGCCCGAAGGCGAGACAGAACGGTTGCAAGGGGGTGGATTTGTCTGCCCCCTCTGGCTTGACGCTTGGACAGGTATAACCGTGAACCTGCGGAGGAATTCCTGCGACGTCCCCCCTTCGCTCATAACGCGGGTCTGGAGGGGCCGGAATGTTGACCGGCTGTCCATCACCTACGCCTTTCGGCTTCGGCTAAGGCCCGCCTAACCCTGGGTGGATAAGCCTTCCCCAGGAACCCTTGGGCATTCGGTGGATGGGATTCTCACCCATCTCTCGCTACTCAAGCCGGCATTCTCCCTTCCGCTTCGTCCACCGGGTCTCGCGGCCCGGCTTCAACCTAGAGCGGAATGCTCCCCTACCGATAAAACAGTCGAAAGTCTAGAAGTCAAGAAGTCCGAAGACTTTAGACTTGCGACTTTCTGACTGTTCTATCCCACAGCTTCGGCACCGGGCTTAGCCCCGATACATCTTCGGCGCGCGGTCGCTAGACTGGTGAGCTATTACGCACTCTTTGAAGGATGGCTGCTTCTAAGCCAACCTCCCAGCTGTTTAAGCGATCACACCGCCTTGCCCACTTAGCCTGGATTTTGGGGCCTTAGCTGGTGGTCTGCGTTGTTTCGCCCTCGACAACGGAGGTTATCCCCCGCCGTCTCACTCCCACGGAACGGCGAACCGGTATTCGGAGTTTGAATGAGGTCGGAGGTTGCCCCCCTTCCCCAGCCAGTACTCTACCCCCGGCCGCCTCTGGCGTGAGGCTGACCCTAGAGCCATTTCGGGGAGAACCAGATATCACCAGGTGCGATTGGCTTTTCACCTCTACCCACAGGTCATCCCAAGGCGTTGTACGACCTACGGGTTCGGGCCTCCGTGCGCGGTCAAGCGCACTTCACCCTGCCCATGGGTAGATCACCTGGCTTCGGGTCTGCGCCCCGTGACTGATCGCCCTGTTCGGACTCGCTTTCGCTGCGGCTCCGCCCCAGAGGGGCTTAACCTCGCCACGAAGCACAACTCGCCGGCTCATACTGCAAAAGGCACGCGGTCACCGTTCCCCGACCCCCGAAGAGGCCGGTTCCCGGCTCCCACTGCATGTAAGCGGACGGTTTCACGTTCTATTTCACTCCCCTCCCGGGGTCCTTTTCACCTTTCCCTCGCGGTACTGGTGCGCTATCGGTCAGTCGTCGGTATTTAGCCTTGGAGGGTGGTCCCCCCAGCTTCGCGCCGGATTTCACGTGTCCGACACTACTCGGGATGATGACCAGGAAGAGTCTTCCCTTTCGCCTACGGGACTATCGCCCTCTCCGGTCGCCCTTTCCAGTGGCTTTGCTGGCTGTTCGGCTAGAAAAGACTTTGGTAACTTCCCGAGGTCCCCACAGGGACCTCCGCCATCATCCCACAACCCCGCCCGGGCAACGGCTGTGGCCTTACACCCGTGCGGTTTGGGCTGTTCCCCGTTCGCTCGCCGCTACTAGGGGAATCTCGGTTGATTCCTTTTCCTCCCGCTACTGAGATGTTTCACTTCGCGGGGTTCGCCTCCAGAGCTTACTTGGAGTTTCGGCCCTGGATACCGCGCCTCAACAGCGCGGTGGGTTTCCCCATTCGGGCATCCTCGGATCGTAGCCTGCTCAGCGGCTCCCCGGGGCTTATCGCAGCTGGCCGCGCCCTTCATCGCCCTCGACTGCCAAGGGATCCCCCGTCCGCCCTTACCATACTTACATAGCAGACGCTCTATTCACTTTTCAAGGACCGGATTGTTGCCACAAGTATACCGCTCCCCGTGCTTGGGGCAAGGGAGCATGACGGGGGGATTATACCGGGGGGTTGACGGGGCGCAAGGGCGACCAGGGGGCGACCTGGCTTTCCGGCCACAGGCCCTCGAGATCGTAGAAAGTCCGCGCCTCGTCGTGAAAGAGGTGAACAACGAAATCGCCGTAATCGAGGAGCGCCCACTGCCCTTCCTTCATCCCCTCGGTGTGGCGGGGAGAGAGGGGCATCTTGGCGAGGAGCTCGCTGGCAAGCGCCCTTACATGGACTGGGTTCTCCCCGCTCGCGATGAGGAAATACGAGGTGGGAATGGATGAGTCACCCATGTCCACCACCGTCAGGCGATCGCCCTTCTTCCCGGCGATGAGCCCGGCCGCCCGGTCGAGGAGGTCGCGCTCAGCGAACATCGAATCCCGCCCCCAGAATAAAGATCAGATCCGTGTCCTTGGGCCACCCGCCCACCCGAGCGAGATCGAACTCGCGATCGGTTTGGATCTGGACCCTCGGCTGCACACCGAGAGGCAGGACCTCGAACAGGGCCTTGCCCTTGGCCCGCGCCTCCTCCCGCACGACGATGTGCGTACGAGGGTAATTGGACCGGTCGGCATCGGCCGTGCCCGTCACCTGGAACCCATGGTCGGCGAGCCAGGCCCCGGTCCGCGTGGCGAGGAGCTTGATCCCAGCGCCGTTGAGGACGAGCACCCGGATCTCGTCCCGGGTCAGGAAGGGCTGCACTCGGACCACGGATTGGGTGAGCTTCCGCAGGCGGACGAGGTCAGGGACGAGCTCCCCATTCCCGCCGGGGCGGGGGAGGGCCGGCGCCGTGACGAACGTGGCACGGTCCGGCGATACATCGCCGAGAGCCCTCGCCAGATCCAGCGCTTCCCACAACGACAGATTCGTGCGCACCGCGCCGCGGGCCGCCTCGACCGTGGCCCGCCCGTGCGCCGTCGGAATGCCCCGTGCCTTCTCCCATGCCGCACGCAGGAACTGATGCTGCCGCGCGAGCCGTCCCGTCTCGTCGCCCTCTTGGTACCGCACGAAGTCGAGCGCGGTGGCGCCGTCGAACGTTTGCCTTCCCGGGGGGATGTCAATGAACAGGTTCTGGGCGCGATCCTGGTACACGAGGCGGGCCTCCACCGTCACCTCGACGCCGCCGATCGTGTCCACCGCCTTGCGAAACGCGGCGAAGTCCACCGCCACCCAGTACGGGATGGGGATCTCGAAGAGCAAGCTCAACCGGCGGGAGAGGCCGGCGATGCCTTCGGAAGCGTACAGGGCATGGAGCGGCGTCCAGCCCGCGGCGGTGAGCCAGGCGAGATCCCGCGGGACGCTGATCCAGGTCGCCTTGGCCCCCGGTTGGAGGGCGGCCACGGCCACCGAGTCGGCCTGCGCTCCTCCCAGAGTCCCTCCATCCACCCCCACCACGAGCACGTACACCGGGGATCCCTGGCGGAGCGTCCGTGCTACCTCCGTTTGCGAGAACAGGACGAACAGAGCCACGGCGACCCCGATCAAGACCAGACCGACGCCAATGGCCACGCGACGCATCTCGAAATATAGGTTAGCCGGAGAGAGGGTAGGCCGTCAAACGGGCGGTTGACAGAGCGGTGCGGGCGGGTACCCTCATAGGCCGTGGATAGTCACGACCCCTACGTGGATTTGGCCCGGTCGAGCATCGTCGCCTACGTCGAGGACGGGCGGCGGATCGCCCCGCCGACGCTCCCCCCAGACCTCCTTTCCCGGAGGGCCGGGGCGTTCGTGTCCCTGCACAAGGGGGGCGAGCTCCGGGGGTGCATCGGGACCTACCACCCCACCGAAGAGAACCTCGCCCAGGAGATCATCGAGAACGCGATCCGCGCCGCGACCCACGACCCCCGGTTTCCTCCGGTGCGGCCGGAGGAACTGCCGGAACTCGACGTGTCGGTGGACGTCCTGTCTTCGCCCGAGCCGTGCCGCGAGGCCGATCTCGACCCGCGCCGGTACGGGGTGATCGTGGAGTCCGGGTGGCGGCGGGGGCTCCTCCTTCCCGATCTACCGGGCGTGGACACGGTGGAGGACCAACTCCGGATCGCCAAGCTGAAGGCCGGTCTCGGCCCGGAGGAACCGTGCCAGCTCTGGCGGTTCAGCGTGGAGCGCCACGCGAAATGAGCGCGTCCATCCACACCCTGGGGTGCCGGGTCAACCAGTACGAGTCCCACCTCCTCGCCGAGCGCTTGTCCGATCTTCCTGGCCCGGTGGACGTACACGTGGTGAACACCTGCGCCGTGACCGCGCTCGCCGATCGGAAGAGCCGTCAGCTCGTGCGGCGCCTCAGGCGAGAGCATCCGCGGGCCCTCGTCGTGGCGGTGGGATGCGGGGCGGACGGCGCGGGGGAGCGATTACGCGCCGCCGGGGCCGATCTCGTGGTGGGGAACCGGGATAAGGCGCGGCTGCGGGAGCTGATCGAGGCATCTTCGCCCGGGGAGCCCCTTCCGGCCAGGGAATGGCGGTCATTGGACGAGGACCGGGTGAAGGGCCCCGCGCCGCGAGCCCGGGCCCTCCTCAAGGTCCAAGACGGGTGCACGCACGGGTGCGCGTTCTGCCGGGCGTGGCAGGTGCGCGGGCCCCTTCGTAGCAAGACCCCGGCCGCAGCCCGGGCCGAGGCAGCAGCCCTCGTCCGTGCCGGCCACCGGGAGATCGTCCTCGCCGGGGTCAACCTCGCTCAGTACGGGGTGGACCTCCCTGGGCGACCCGGCCTCGCCGACCTCCTCCGGGACCTCCTCCACGTGGACGGGGTTCGGTTTCGCCTCAGCTCCGTGAACCCAGAGGGAGTCACGGATGAGTTGACTGCCCTGTTTTCCCGGCAGAAGCGGCTATGCCCGTACCTGCACGTGCCCCTCCAGTCCGGCGACGATGCGGTCCTGCGAAAGATGGGGCGTCCGTACACCGCGGTTGAGTACGAGGAACGGGTGCGCGCGTTCCTCGGCTCTGTCCCCGGGGCCACCTTCGGCGCAGACGTGATGGTCGGGTTCCCCGGAGAGGACGAGGCCGCGTTCGAGCGAACGGTGGAGGCGCTCGCTGCACTCACGCCCCTCAACGTGCACGTCTTCCGGTTCTCCCCGCGGGTCGGCACGCCGGCGGCGCGGTTCACCCCGCGGGTCCCTGCCGCGGAATCCGCCCAGCGGGCGGCGCGGCTCGCCAGTCTCGCGGCGGGATGGTCCCGGGTCGCCCAGGAGCGCTTCCTCGGCGCGGCGGTCGAGGTGGCGGTGGAAGACGCAGGTGGCGGGATCTCGAGGGGCCGGAGCGAGAGCTACCTCCCGGTAGAGGTGCGTGGGGGGGGCGCCCCGCGGGGTACAATTGTGGCGGTTCGCCTCGTCGAGGCGACCGCCGGGCATCTCGTGGGGGTGATGGTGGATCGCGCGGAAAACGTCTGAGATCGAGTTCGGGGGCCACGATGTGGCTGTGAGAGTCCTTGGTCAGTACAACCGCAACCTCCGCCTGATCGGTCAGGCCTTCCCCGCGGCGCACATCGTGACCCGGGGGGACCGGATCGAGATCGAGGGCGAGGCACGGGACATTGCGCAACTGGAACGGTTGCTCGGGAAGCTCGTCGAGGTGGTGCAGGGAAACCACGTGCCGACCCCGGATGAGGTCCAGTACCTCATCGCGCAGGTCAAGGATGGAGAGGATCTGTCGGGGCTCCTCACCGACGTGGTCCAGGTCACCCACTGGGGGGAGGCGATCCGCCCTAAGACGGCGGGTCAGCGTCAGTACGTCCAGGCGATCCGGGACAACGACGCGGTGTTCGCGATCGGCCCCGCCGGGACGGGGAAGACCTACCTCGCCGTAGCGATGGCCCTTGCGTACCTCAAACGAGGCCAGGTGAAGCGGATCGTCCTCACCCGTCCTGCCGTGGAGGCCGGCGAGCAGCTCGGGTTCTTGCCCGGCGACATCTTCCAGAAGGTGAACCCGTACCTCCGCCCGCTGTACGACGCGATCTACGACATGATCCCGGCGACGGATCTCGACAAGCACATCCAGACCGGTCGGGTGGAGATCGCCCCGCTGGCGTTCATGCGCGGGCGGACCCTGAACCACGCGTTCGTGATCTTGGACGAGGCCCAGAACACGACCCACATCCAGATGAAGATGTTCCTCACGCGCCTTGGGTTTGGGTCCAAGGCCGCGGTGACGGGGGACATCACCCAGGTGGACCTCGAGGGGCGGCCGTCGGGGCTGGCCGAGGTCGGGCACATCCTCGCCGGGATCCCGGGGATCGCCATCGTGCACCTCGATCGGCGGGACGTGGTCCGTCATCCGCTCGTGAAGGCGATCATCGAGGCGTATGAGCGCAACGAGAAAACGCAGGGTCAGGGCAGCGAAACGGCTTCCTAGCCTCCGAAGCCTGAACTGGCCCGAGCTGCTCGCCTTGGTCGGCGTGGCCGTCGCCGTCTCGGGTTGGGCCTGGCAAGGGGGGCTGGTCCTGGTCCCCGCGTGGCGGTTCGCCGCCGGGGCGCTGGGGCTCGTTGGCCCGGCCCTGGCAGTGGGAATCGTCCGACCGCAGCGCCGGTTCGAGCTGGCCATGATGTTGTTCGGGGCCTGCCTATCGTGGCTGGGGACCTTCGGTTCGCCGTACATCCTCCCGTGGGGCGTGACGGTGGGGATGGTTGCCCTGTTCCGGCCGCAGCGCGATGCCCTGCTCCTGCTCTTGCCCCTCATGGGTTGGGGAGGGGCGGCGTTGGGCGGAGGGGCACTCCTGTCGGGGGTCCTCGGCGGGGCGGTGCTGGGTCTCCTGGCCGCCCGTGCCCGGCGGGCCCGCGACCTCCTCGTCGCGGGGGCGGTCAGCGGGGCAGCCGCTGCGGCAGGGGCCCTCGCCACGTGGCCCGTAGCAGGATGGGTCGGACTGGGGGCAGCGGCGTTGTCGGGCCTGGCCTCGATCGCGGTGATCGCGGCGCTCTTGCCGGCTGTGGAGCGGGCGATCGGCCGGACGAGCCGCCTCACCCTGGCCGAGCTCCTGAGCCCGTCCCATCCCTTGCTCGAACGTCTGCGGTTGGAGGCGCCCGGAACGTACTACCACGCGCGCGACGTGGCCGCGCTCGCCGAGGGCGGGGCCCGGGCGGTGGGGGGGGACCCTCTCCTGGCGGCAGTGGGCGGGTTGTACCACGACATCGGGAAGCTCATGCGCCCGCGGTTCTTCGCCGAGAACCAGAACGGGAAGAACCCCCACGACGAGCTCTCGCCGACGATGTCTAAGGTCATCCTCTCCTCCCATGTCAAGGATGGGACCGAGTTAGGGCGCCAGTACGGGTTGCGCGGCGACGTGCTCAACCACGTGGTTACCCACCACGGGACAGGGGTCATGCACGCGTTCTCCAAACGAGCGGCCGACCTGGGCCTGTCCGAGAACGAGTTCCGCTACGACTCCCCCCTTCCGGATACCAAGGAAGCGGCGGTGGTGATGCTTGCCGACGCGGTGGAGGCGTACGCGCGGGGCCGGGATCGGGACGATCTCGCGGACATCGTGGACCGGGTGATCGCGGACCGTAGCGCCGACGGACAGCTCGACAGTGCCCCCCTGACGTTGGCTGACCTGCCCAGGCTCCGCCGGGCGTTCATCGAGGTCCTGCAAGGGCTGACCCACCGCCGGGCGGAAGGTTTCCCTCCGCCGGAGTGAGCACGATGGCCGTACCCGCGGAGGTTCGCAAGAGGGCAGAGGCGTTGCGGGCGGAGATCCGGCGGCACGACTACCGGTACCATGTTCTGGACCGGCCCGTTGTCTCCGACGCCGAGTACGACCGCCTGTTCCGCGAACTGGTCCGTCTCGAGGAACAGCACCCGGGGCTCGTCGCCCCGGATTCCCCCACCCAGCGGGTCGGCGCCCTCCCGGCGGAAGAATTCCGCCCCGTTGCGCACGCGATCCCCATGCTCTCCCTCGCAAACTGTTTCAGCGACGCAGAACTCGTCGCGTGGCGGGACCGGGTGCGGCGGATCCTCGGGGGGGAACCGGCACGGTACGTGTGCGAGCCGAAACTGGATGGGCTCTCGGTCGAACTGGTCTACGAGGACGGGGCGTTCATCGTGGGCTCGACCCGGGGGGACGGCCGGGTGGGGGAGGACGTGACGGCGAACCTCCGTACGATCCGGCAGCTCCCGCTCCGGCTGTTCCCGGCGAACGGTTCCGTGCCGCGGCTGTTCGAGGTGCGGGGCGAGGTGTACATGGAACGAGGAGGGTTCCGTCGGCTCAACGAGGAGCGCGCTGCGCAGGGGGAGCCCCTGTTTGCCAATCCCCGGAACGCCGCGGCGGGGAGCCTGAGACAACTGGATCCGTCCGTCACCGCCGGGCGGCCCCTGAAGCTCTTCTGCTATCACGTGGGGCGAGTCGAAGGGATCACAATCCACAGCCAGTCCGATCTCCTCGGGATCCTTCCCGAGCTAGGCTTCCCGGTGAACCCCGTGTGGAGGGCGTGTCAAGGTCTGGACGAGGCACTGGCGTTCTGCCGAGACCTCCTGGCCAAGCGGGACGAGCTCCCTTACGAATCGGATGGGGTGGTGGTCAAGGTGGACGCCTTCTCCGAGCGGGAGATCCTGGGAGAGGTCGCGCGGGCCCCGCGGTGGGCCGTCGCTTACAAGTTCCCGGCCGCGGAGGCGACGACGCAGGTCGTCGAGATCGCGGTCCAGGTAGGACGCACCGGGACCCTGACTCCGGTGGCCCGCCTCGTGCCGGTGGAGGTATCCGGGGTCACCGTGTCCCGCGCTACCCTTCACAACGAGGACGAGGTGCGGCGCAAAGACCTGCGGGTCGGGGACTGGGTGATCGTGCGCCGGGCGGGGGATGTCATCCCGGAGGTGGTGCGGCCCATCCCCGAGCGCCGGACCGGGGACGAGCGGGAGTTCACGATGCCGGACCGGTGCCCGTCCTGTGGCGGGCCCGCGGCGCGCCCGGAAGGCGAGGCGTCCCACCGCTGCGAGAACGTGTCCTGCCCGGCGCGGGTCAAGGAGGCGATCCTCCACTACGCTTCCCGGCGGGCCGCGGATGTCCAGGGCCTTGGCGGGAAGCTCGTGGACAGGCTCGTGGAGACGGGGCAGGTGCGGCGCATCTCCGACCTCTACCGGTTGCGTGCCGAAGACCTCGTCCCGCTCGAACGAATGGGGGAAAAATCGGCCCAGAACCTGTTGGACGCGATCGAGCGGTCCAAGGGGATGACCCTCGCCCGGCTCATCTTCGCCCTCGGGATTCGTCACGTGGGGGAGAGGGTTGCCGGTCTCCTCGCGGAGCGGTTCGCGTCGGTGGAGGCGTTGTCGCAGGCCACGGACGAGGAACTGACGGCGATTCCGGGGATTGGCCCCGAGATCGCCCGGAGCATCGTCGGTTTCTTCCGAAACGAGGAGAACCGGCGACTGGTGGCCGACCTGGCCGCGGTTGGGCTGGCGCCCACGGAGCGGGCACGGGGCGGCCCCGTTGCCGGGAAGGTGTTCGTGTTCACCGGGACCTTGTCCCTGTTCACCCGCGACGAGGCGCAGCGGGCCGTGGAAGCCCTGGGGGGCAGGGTGACATCCGGGGTGTCGCGCCAGGTGAACTACGTGGTGGTTGGGGCGGACCCCGGCGGGAAGCTCGATCGAGCGCACGAACTGGGGATAGCGATCCTCACCGAGGGGGAGTTCCGGACGCTGGTCGGCCGCTAGGCGTGAGAATGGGCCGCTGAGCCTTCGGCCACCTGTCTGCCGACAGGCAGGCGCGGAGAAGATCGGAT